>NZ_JBHSEF010000022.1:0-220730 GCF_042649045.1 Chryseomicrobium palamuruense
CACGCCGCCAGCGTTCGTCCTGAGCCAGGATCAAACTCTCCATAATAGAGAACTTAATATAAGCTCTAGTTTTTTGCTGGCATCCAACTTGATGTCCATTTTTGAACGTCCGTCCCTACTATCTAAAGTAGAGGACTTGGTTCGGTTTTGTCGTCCGCACCCAACGGGGGTCGGGTCGGCGACTTGTATATCTTGACGTCTTGCATGTTCAGTTTTCAATGTTCATAATGTTCTGTCGCTTGTTTTGGCGACTTACTTAGTATATCTTGTATCAATTTTCGTGTCAATCACTTTCTTAAAATAATTTATCAGCAAAACTGATAATTGTGAAGGACAAGTAATAATATACCGTGTACAGTTTAGAAACACAAGTACTTTTTGAAAAAAAGTAGATGTTGTACAATTCACACTTTTTATACAAGATTGCATATGCGAAAATAACATTACTAGAAGAAAGGTGGGAATAAAGTGGAAGAGTTAGTTGCTTTCCAAGAAGTCGCCTTAAAGTTGACTCTTGCCGCGTTTTTAAGTTTAATCATCGGTTTAGAAAGGGAACTGAAAAAGAAGCCAGTTGGCCTAAAGACTTCTATAGTAATTGCCACCTTTAGTTGCCTCCTCACTTACATATCTATAGAAGCTGCGTATAATGCTTCAGGAAGTGATGAAGTAAATATCACAATGGATCCCCTTCGACTTGCAGCTCAAATTGTGAGTGGTATAGGTTTCTTGGGCGCTGGTGTCATACTTAGGAAAGGGAACGATAGTATTACCGGTTTGACAACGGCAGCCATGATCTGGGGTGCTGGAGGAATAGGAATCGCTGTTGGGGCAGGTTTTTATTTAGAAGCTGCATTCAGTGTATTCATTATATTGATAGGAATTGAAATACTTCCTCCCCTTCTGACAAAGTTAGGTCCTAAGCGACTTCGCATGAGAGATGTCTCTCTGCATTTATGGATGACAAAGTATGAAGACATTGACCGGGCCTTAGATTTTATTACGCAACAAGGGGGAACAATACAAGATATTCAGATTAAAGATCATTCGTATGACTTAGTTTCACGACATGAGTTGCGTCTTCGAATTTCTATACTTAATAAAATTAAACCAATTGAGTTTTATAAATTGTTAAAACAACAAGACTATATTCAAGCAATGGAAATTGAAGCAATTGATTAGGAGGAAAATAGATGAGTGATTTTTTTTGGTCTTTTAAAAGGCGGAAACAAACCATCGTTGATGGCAGCTATTATTAACTCATTTAAAGCGGTTATGAAAGGTGGGGCATTTCTATTAACAGGAAACGTCGCGATGTTTGCGGAAATGATGCACTCCATCGGAGATGCAGTCAACCAGTTCTTCGTATTTATTGGATCAGCTTTATCTAAGAAAGCACCAACCCCTCGTTTTCCTAATGGATTTGGTCGACTCGTCAACTTAGTTGTATTATCGGCAGCTATTATAGTAGGGATTCTCGCATACGAGACGATTAAAGAAGGATGGCATCACATCTTCCATCCAACAGAGTCAGGTGGACTAGCCATCATTTTAACTGTCCTACTGATTGCCTTCCTACTTGAAGTATTCGTTCTATATAAAGCTGGAAAAGAAGTTTTACATGAAGCGCGCGTGAAGGGTGGTTTTTTGGCGCCTCTTACAAAGAGTTTTGGGAATCTCAATCGTGCAAAACCGGCAACAAAACTCGTCTTTATGGAAGATTTAGTTGTAACAGTTGGTAACTTAATGGCAGCAATCGCTGTTATCTTTGCTCACTCCACTGGCTTTCTCGCAGCTGAAGGTATTGTTTCTATTATTATTGGACTCATGTTATTTTATGTAGTGTTTAAGGTGTTTTTAGAGAATGCTCGCGGAGTCATTGGGGAAACAGATGAGCAAATGTTGAATCACATCGCCTATCTCATCTCTGAAAACCCACATATTAAAGATATTCAACGTCTTGAAGTGGTGAAAGAAGGTGAATATCTTCATGTTGAAACGGAAGTAGAAATTGATCATTCCCTTCCTTTCAATCAAATTGATGACATTCAAGATGAGCTGTCGAAAATCATTTTAAGTCAGCCTGGTGTAACAAACATTGTCATTTCCTTTGATGAAAATGATGGAGTAAAAACATGGAAGCACTATAAAGAACCAAGTACTGTATTAAAAACACACGATGCGAAATAGCATCGTGTGTTTCATTTTTATAGTGCTGCTTTTAAAATGGTTCGAACATCTTCTGCTACAAGTTTAGTAAAGTTTCCAAACGGGCCATAAACGAGAGTTTTATCTACCATATCTTCAATACGGTCATCCCCAATGTTGTAATCCTTTAATTTCTTTGGAGCCCCGATAGACGTCCAGAAATCAACAAGGCGATCAATCCCTTCGAACGCCACGTCTTCATCTGATTTCCCTTCCGGATTAACGCCAAATACCTTCACCGCCATGCGAGCAAAGCGAGCTGGGTTTACCTTTACATTGTGTCGCATCCATTCTGGGAAGATGATTGCGAGTCCTCCTGCATGAGGAATATCGTAGATGGCGGAAACTGCATGCTCAATATTGTGACTAGCCCAGTCTCCGTTATACCCCATCTGTAAGAAGTTGTTAAGTCCTAACGTCCCCGCAAACAGAATGGTCTCACGGTATTCATAATTAGTGAGATCCTCCATAAGTTTAGGTGCTGTTTCGATGACTGCACGCATAACCCCTTCAATCATCTCATCTTGTACAGGGGTGTTTGTTCCATTGTTATAATACTGTTCAAACATATGCGACATCATATCGACGATGCCATAAACGGTTTGGTCAGCTGGAACTGTAAACGTATGCTCTGGATCCAGAATTGAAAATTTCGGAAAACTGAATGGACTGCCCCATCCATATTTTTCTTCCGTCTCTTCATTGGTAATAACGGAACCTGCATTCATTTCAGAGCCTGTTGCTGCAAGTGTTAATACCGTTCCAAGTGGCAGCGCATCTTTAGGTTGTGCTTTACGAGTAACGAAATCCCAAGGGTCTCCATCATACTTTGCTCCTGCGATGATCAGTTTCGAACAGTCGATCACCGATCCCCCACCGACAGCAAGTACAGCGTCAATGTCATGCTCTTTACAAATCGCAATGCCTTTCTTTGCAGTAGAGAGACGAGGGTTTGGTTCTACACCGGCAAGCTCGTGAACTTCAAATCCACCGGAAGAGAGCTCATTCATGACCTTGTCGTAAAGACCATTTTTCTTAATACTCCCTCCACCATAAACAACTAAAATCTTTTTACCAAAAGGCGCTAATTCTGTGGAAAGTGTGTTTAATTGGCCTTTCCCAAAAATCAATTTTACAGGATTGTAAAAACTAAATGAGTTCATTTTAACTGCTCCTTTCGTACGTTCTTTTCTATCCTACAGCAGACACTCATTCACGTCTAAAAAAAAGCCTCCCAACGGGAGACTTTTCTTAGACCCAACCGCGGAAGCGTGAAGCTTCTGCCGTACGTCGAACACCTACCATATATGCAGCTAAGCGCATGTTGATATTTCGTGTAGATGCGACATTATAAATATTTTCAAATGCGTGGACCATTTTTTTATGAAGCTTTTCGCTTACTTCTTCTTCCGTCCAGTAGTATCCTTGGTTATTTTGAACCCACTCGAAGTAAGAAACGGTTACTCCGCCTGCTGATGCAAGTACGTCTGGTACTAATAAAATGCCACGGTCATGAAGAATTTTAGTGGCTTCAGAAGTGGTTGGGCCGTTTGCAGCCTCTACCACGATCGTAGCTTTGATGTTATGTGCATTATCTGAGGTGATCTGGTTTTCAATTGCCGCTGGTACAAGAATGTCACAGTCAAGCTCAAGAAGTTCTTGGTTCGTAATCGTGTTTTCAAATAATGTAGTCACCGTACCGAACGAGTCACGACGGTCAAGCAAATAGTCAATATCAAGGCCGCTTGGATCATGTAAAGCGCCGTAAGCATCGGAAATCCCAATTACTTTTGCACCTTGGTCACTTAGGAATTTCGCTAAAAAGCTTCCTGCGTTACCAAACCCTTGAATCACAACACGCGCGCCTGTCATATCGATACCAACTTTTTTCGCAGCTTCATTGATACAAATTGTTACACCTTGTGCTGTTGCACGGTCACGACCTTGGGATCCACCTAATACAAGTGGTTTACCCGTGATGAAACCTGGTGAGTTGAATTCGTCAATTCGGCTATATTCATCCATCATCCAAGCCATGATTTGCGCATTTGTAAATACGTCTGGAGCTGGAATATCTTTTGTCGGTCCTACAATTTGACTCACTGCACGTACATATCCACGACTCAATCGTTCAAGTTCGCCCATGGACATTTCGCGAGGGTCACACGTTACGCCACCTTTACCTCCACCATATGGTAAATCTACGATTCCGCACTTTAATGTCATCCACATGGAAAGTGCTTTCACTTCTTCATCAGTAACACCCGGGTGGAAACGAACCCCACCTTTTGTAGGTCCAACTGCATCATTATGTTGTGCACGATAGCCAGTAAACACTTTCACTGTATTGTCGTCCATACGCACTGGAATGCGTACTTCAAGCATACGAAGTGGTTCTTTTAGCAATTCATACATTGCATCGTCATACCCTAATTTTTGCAAAGCTTCTTGAACAACTGCCTGTGTCGATGTAAACAGGTTTAAATTTTCAGCCATTTTATCCATTCGCCTCTTTAATAATAATAGTAGAATTCAGTTTTATTGTAACATAGTCCCATTGGTTTTGTTAGGCAAAAACTTTTTTTATACGCTCTAGAGCCCAGTCGAGTTCTTCCTTGGAAATGACAAGTGGTGGTGCGAAACGAATCACTGTTTCGTGTGTTTCTTTACAAAGCAACCCTAGCTCTTTCAGCTGTTCACAATATGGTCGTGCTGCTTCATGCAGTTCAAGACCAATAAATAGACCTCGACCGCGTACTTCTTTAATCGAAGGGTGCTGAATTTTTTGTAATTCTTCTTTGAAATACGTACCTAAATCTTGAGAACGCTTCGCAAGTTCTTCATCGATTAATACCTCAAGAGATGCAATAGAAACTGCACAAGCTAATGGGTTTCCACCAAATGTAGAACCATGAGAACCTGGGTTGAATACGCCAAGGACGTCGCGGTCTGCAACGACGCATGAAATCGGGAAAACGCCTCCCCCTAGTGCCTTACCTAAAATATACATATCCGGATTCACATCTTCCCATTCAGATGCAAACATTTTACCCGTACGAGCAAGTCCTGCTTGAATCTCATCGGCAATGAAGAGAACTTTATTTTCTTCACAAAGTTCTTTTGCTGCTTTCATGAATCCTTCTGGTGGAATAACAATTCCAGCTTCCCCTTGAATCGGCTCCATCATGAAGGCCGCTGTGTTCGGAGTAATAGCAGCTTTTAAAGCTTCTAAATCTCCGTAAGGAATCAATTTGATACCTGGTAACATCGGGCCAAAACCACGCTTGTATTCAGGGTCAGAAGACAATGAAACCGCCGTCATCGTACGACCGTGGAAATTCCCTTCACAAGCGATCACTTCCGCTTGATTTTCCGCTACACCTTTCACATCATATGCCCAGCGACGAGCTGCTTTAAATGCCGTCTCAACCGCTTCCGCACCCGTGTTCATTGGTAGAGCCATCTCTTTACCAGAGAGTTTTGTGATTAGTTCATACCAAGGCCCAAGTTGATCATTGTGAAATGCACGGGATGTTAATGTCACGCGGTCCGCTTGATCTTTCAATGCTTGAATAATTTTTGGATGACGGTGCCCTTGGTTCACTGCAGAATACGCAGAGAGCATATCCATAAATTTATTTCCTTCTGGATCCTTAACCCAAACACCTTCTGCTTCAGAGATAACAATCGGAAGTGGATGATAGTTATTCGCACCGTACTTTTCAGTTTGTTCAATAACTGCTGTCGTTTTTGACATAAAATTCCCTCCTTATATGTAGAAAAAAGGCAGACTCACCGATTGAGATGGTCTGCCTGATTTGGGTGAATTAAAGCATTTCTGAAGTTGTTTTCGCTTGCATGTGTAACTGGATGTAATCCGGTCCACCTGCTTTTGAATCCGTACCTGACATATTGAATCCACCAAATGGTTGGTATCCAACAATGGCACCTGTACAACCACGGTTGAAGTAAAGGTTTCCTACATGGAACTCTTCACGTGCTTTTTCGATATTCATACGGTTTGTTGAGATAACAGCACCTGTTAGACCGTATTCTGTGTTGTTTGCGATTTCAAGCGCATGGTCGAAATCCTTCGCAGACGTGATTGCAAGAACTGGTCCGAAGATTTCTTCTTGCATAATGCGTGCTTGTGGATCGACATCTTTAAATACAGTTGGCTGGATGAAGAAACCTTGTGAATCGTCACCAGTACCACCTGTTAACAACTCGCCTTCACCTTTACCGATTTCGATGTACTCCATGATTTTTTTGAAAGCAGAGCCGTCGATAACTGGACCCATGAAGTGCTCGTCTTTATCTGGAACGCCCACAGTTAATTCATCTGTTAATTCTTTCACGCGTGCGACCACTTGATCGTATACGTCTTCTACGATAACTGCACGTGAACATGCAGAACATTTTTGTCCGCTGAAACCAAATGCAGATTTCACGATAGATGTTGCTGCTAGTTCTAGATCCGCTTCTTTATCGACTACGATTGTATCTTTACCGCCCATTTCAAGAATTGTGCGTTTGATCCAGATTTGACCTGGAGATAGTTTTGCTGCTTTTTCAACGATTCCTAGACCTACGTCACGTGAACCAGTGAAGCTGATTAAGCGAGTGCGTGGATGCTCAACTAGGTAGTCACCGATTTCAGCACCAGAACCTGGGATAAAGTTGACAACGCCTGCTGGCATACCAGCTTGCTCAAGTACCTCTACAAATTTGTAAGATACGATTGGTGTTGTTGATGCTGGTTTAAGAAGTACTGTATTCCCTGCGACCATCGCTGCTACTGTTGTACCTGCCATGATTGCGAATGGGAAGTTCCAAGGAGATATAACAACGGCTACTCCTAGTGGAATGTAATTGAACTGGTTGTATTCACCTGGACGTGATTCAACTGGATGACCATGTTTTAACTTCAGCATTTGACGACCGTAGTACTCAAGGAAGTCGATAGCTTCAGCTGCTTCAACGTCTGCTTCAATCCACGTCTTACCCGCTTCTTTTGCAAGAAGACCAGAAAACTCGAATTTACGACGACGCATGATCGCTGCTGCTTTGAAAAGAACATCTGCACGTGTTTCAGGTTTTACTTTGCTCCACGTTGTGAATGTTTCATCTGCAATGTTCATTGCTTTTTCGGCAATGTCACGAGTAGCTTTGGATACTTTCCCAACAACCTCTGTTTTGTTGGCTGGGTTATATGAAACGATTTTATCTTCTGTAGTGATACGCTCGCCGCCAACGATTAATGGATACTCTTCACCCATATACCCTTCGACAGTTTGAATACCTTCTTTAATTTTGCGTTGATTTTCTTCTAGTGAGAAATCTGTGAATGCTTCATGTTTGTATGGAATCATGTGAGAAACATCCTCCCTTAGTTAGTTTAGTGCAAAAAATATTTGCACTTCATTTTCATTTACATATATAATAATGCAAAAGATTGTTGCGTTTTTCAAGTAATATATTGTATTTTCCACGAAATATTTTTAGGAAGTGACAAACATGAACTCTGTAACGACTTCTCTGCTCCCGTTTTATCGCTATGCAATGGACCAAGTTGGTGTGGGAATTCACGCCATCGACCGGTACGGGAAAACCATTCTTTATAATGATCAGATGCGAGAAATTGAAGGGCTTGACTCGACTGATGTAGCCGACCGCTCGATTCTCGAGATGTTCCAATTCGACAAACAAGAAAGCACGCTCCTACATGTCGTTTCTACAGGAAAAGCTGTGACGAAAGTGAAGCAGACCTACTGGAACAAAAATGGTCGAGAAATTACGACAATCAATGATACATATCCGGTAGTTGAAAATGGAGAATTAATTGGAGCTATTGAGTTTGCTAGAGATATCACGACTCTCGAGCGACTTGTCTATCAGCCACTTCGACGGTATAACGAACCAATCACTCTTACTTCATTGACTGCTGTGTCCAGTACCATGAGAACGGTTATTGAAAAAGCAAGAAGCGCCGCTCAAGTCCGTATGCCTCTTCTCTTGATTGGTGAAGCAGGAACCGGCAAAGACCTGATTGCAGAAGGGATACATCACCAACTACACCCGGAAAATCAGCAGTATATCAGTCTGTTTTGTCACAGTTCAGATCCCCTCCTTGTCAATAAATTTAAAGATGAATTAAAACATGTGTCTAACTCCACTATATTTTGTGAACGCATCGATTTATTATCGCTTGATTTGCAAAAAGAATTGCTTGGTATCCTTCAAATGACGACTGGGAAAAATAATTTATTTATCGCGAGTGTGGGAAGTGACCCTATCGACCTCGTTGCAGACCGATTACTCAGCCGAGATCTGTATTACTACTTTGCCAGTATGACGATTACCGTCCCTCCGCTCCGCACGCGAAAGGAAGACATTGAACCATTCATTCTTGACTATTTCAGAAGGTTAGAAGATCGACATGGTCAAGGAAGGATTGAAGTCACTCGCGATGTGATGGACCAGCTTCAAACGTATGATTGGCCCGGAAATTTAAAAGAACTTGAACTGCTACTTGATGAAATGGCAGCCATGCTACCTGCTGAATCCACTGTGACACCTGATATGCTTCCACTACATTTTCGCTATAAATTAACTGTGCAGCAAGAGACAGAAGTATCCGCTGAAGATTTTATCTTAACGAATGAGCGAGAATTGTTACCGCTCGACCAGTATTTGAGACAAGCCGAAACTTATTATCTGCAGAAAGCCATCGAAAAATACGACGGCAATATCACAAAAGCCGCAGAAGCGCTCGGCATGAGCCGACAGAATCTCCAATACCGATTACGCAAGTTGCGAAAGTCACTTGCTGAAAATGACAAAAACCAGGGACCTCATTAAGAGATCACCTGGTTTTATTTGAGTGATTTTTTTATCCAACCTTCTAACCGGTTCTTCAGCGCATCAAAGCCACCTGCATCTTGCTCATCAATACGTTCTTGTAAAGGCACGCGCCCCCGTTCATCACGTTTATGATGAAACGGGCGGTCTTGCATTGCACGAAGAGAAAGACTGATTTTCCCTTCCCTCTCATCTATTTCAAGTACTTTCACTTTGACTGCTTGTCCCACTTGTAAAAAATCGCTTACATCTCGAACGTAGCCATACGTAATTTCAGATATGTGGATGAGTCCTTGCGTGTCATCTGATAAACTTACGAATGCGCCGTATGGTTGAATACCTGTGACAATACCCGTTACAACATCTCCTACTTTGTAATTTTTCATAAGGATTGCTCCATTCTATTGTGAAAGAAATCGCCTGTAAGGCCACTTCCAGTATAGCATAAAATGAAGCCACATTCATTACTGGGTAGGCATGAACGGTATTTTCCAGCCATCATCTGTTTTGATGAGTTGGAAGGTGCGAATTCCTTCCTTTGCATCATGTCTTCCCTCTTCAGTCAACTGGATTTGAACAAGACCGGTATGCATATCGTACTCGTTGATACCATGATCAACAAACGAAAGTCTTTCCGCAAACTGATCGAATGGAAGGTCAGGACCTAGTGGTGCATCTTTGTATTCTTCCCAAGGTATCTGCATAAAGCGATCATCATCGATGTACATTTCATAGCGAAGTTCGATTTTACCAAGCTGCCCGTAATAATAATAGAGGCCTACGATTTCTTCGGGTGTCAATCCAGCGTATTTATCAGATGAATCCATCATCGCAAGCGTTTTGAAATGCTCGTGAATTTTTTGCATGAATGCATCATCCACTACGACAGGGTTAGACTCTTCACCAGGAACTCCGTAAAATCCATTATCTAAATTATCGAGGTGCGCAATGGCATCTTCGTAATCGAAATGCTCCCATAAGTCTGACTTCGTCCAGTTCGTGTTTTCCATTTGTTCTACGATTGGCCTGAAGATGAGCGCAGACAACGTGTATTCCGGTTGTTCTGCGTAGCGCTTCCACACCTCACGGAACTGTTGCTTCACTACCCCATTTTCAAACACTTCTCCTCGTTGCTCCTCGAGATTCTGACTCATGGTTCCTTTCGCGCTAAGGAAGAGAAGTGTTGCGAGTTCATGTTTTTCTTCATACATCGCGATTTCATCCGTTGCGTAAGCCGCTTCCATAGGAATAAATAATTCAGGTAAGGTAACGAGTTCTGGAATGATGTCTCCTCCGTACATTATCGGTCCTGCCTCGTAAAAATCAAGGATCGGGGCGAACATCGGGTCTAGCACTTCGTCGAGTAACTCACGGTCTGCGTCGTTGCTTCGCTTATAAATCATGCCATCCTCTGATTTTGCTCGGGCGTACTCCTGATAGCGCCAACTATACTGTTGAAGAACAGATTGAGACATCTGCAGATCCAGTGGGAGTTGTTCAAATTCATTTACCTTTTGTTGAACTAACTCTCTTGGGGTGTACAGTTCTTCTTGAATACGGTGCATAATATAGGCTACAAATTCATTTTCCGACCGACCGTTCGCCTCCTCCCAGTTCCCTGTCATATATCTAGAATACGTCTGTTTGGCTAGACTGACAGATGGCATCGAAAAATACTGTTCACGAGTTAGGCCACTTTTTTGAAATTGTTCGTTCTCGAGTCGTTCGAATTGTTGCTTCAACATCGAGGTAAACATTTTGTAATCAAAATCCGGATCTGCTGGTTCTATAGTTTCCTGTTCTTGAGTAGAGGTCGTCGTGTTATCAGGCAGCATGGAAGATCCTAAACCAAACAAGATGACAATGGAAGCAGCCGATAGAAGAGGAATATGCCATGCACGACGTTTACTTGGTTTTTTTGCAGTTTCCACTTTAGGTTGAAGTTCCTTCAATACGTGAGCAGAGTCCGTTCTATGTTCTAACCGGTCATAGGCACTTTTTAAGTTTTGAAGCCGCTTTTCAAAATCTTGCTCATTCATAGTGCGTTGCCTCCTGTTCTTCATATGCCGTTCGAAGTAAATCTTTAGCACGATGAATACGTATTTTCACCGTCGCGAGTGTCACACTTAATATATCTGCAATCTCCGTATAACTGCATTCTTGAAAATAATAGAGGACGAGTGGAACTCTATATTTCTCATCCAGTCGTTGGATCATCCTATGTAATTCTTGGTCTTCTTCTAAATCAAGGACGGTTGCCTCAGCCCCTATATTTGGGAGCATCCCTTGTTCACCGAACCTTTTTTCTTTTATCGTGAACTGCGTTTCTTTTCGATAATGATCTCTTGTTGTATTTAACGTGACTTTGTAGAGCCATGTAGTGAAACGGTCTTGTTTAAATTGATGCAAGAACCGATACAACCGGATAAATACTTCTTGAGAAATATCTGGGACATCTTGCCAGCTAGCACCACATTGATATGCAAAGCGTTCGACAGTCCCTCGATGTGTATAAATGAGCTGTTCATAAGCAATGAGATCACCTTTTTGAGCAGCCTGAATTAATTCTATCGTCACGATTGTCCCCCCTAGCTAGTCATGAAACGAACGATGTTTAGTGTTTGTTACACCACTTTCTTTATTTTTTTTAGAAATTCAGATACAATAAGGCAATTAGTTTTGAAGGTGGTTACTTATGAAACGTGATTCATTTAGTTCTAAAATTGGATTTATTTTAGCGGCGGCCGGTTCCGCAATTGGACTCGGTGCGATATGGAAGTTCCCCTATATGGCAGGAACCAATGGCGGTGGTGTGTTTGTCCTTTTATTTATTATTGCTACCCTGCTCATCGGTCTACCTATTCTTCTCGCTGAGTTTATTATTGGCAGACGCGGTCAGGCAGATGCTGTGACAAGCTTCGAAAAACTCGCTCCCAACAGTGCTTGGTCTTGGATAGGCCGTGCAGGATTTGTATTCTCATTTGCTATTTTATCTTTTTATTCCGTCGTTGGCGGGTGGATTTTATCTTATTTATGGATTTCTTTAGGAAATCTTCTTCAAACAGGCGCGATTGATTACGAAGCGATGTTTGCTTCGATGATTGCAAACCCTTGGCAAGCAATTGGGGCTCAGGCGATTTTTATGATTCTGACGATTTGGATTGTTTCTGGAGGAATCAAAGGAGGGATCGAACGTGCATCGACATGGATGATGCCTGCTTTATTCGTCTTTTTCATCGTGTTGGCTGTACGTTCTCTCACTCTTGAAGGAGCTATGGAAGGGGTCCGCTTCTTACTAGTGCCAGACTGGGGTGCACTGAATTGGGAAACAGCGCTCATGGCACTTGGACAAGCGTTCTTCTCTCTCAGTGTCGGGGTATCCGGTATGATCACGTATGCATCTTATCTCTCTAAAGAGATTAAACTGCCTCAATCTGCTTTTAGCGTTGCCGGAATGAATATTTTTATTTCTTTACTGGCAGGACTGGTTATTTTCCCTGCTGTATTCGCATTAGGATATTCTCCAGATGAAGGTCCTGGGCTGGTATTTATTATCTTACCAGCGGTTTTTGGAGAATTGGCATTCGGTTCATTATTCATGGTTCTCTTTTTCATCTTACTGTTGTTTGCTACGTTGACTTCGTCGATTAACATGTTAGAAATCACAGTTTCTATTGGTATTAAATCGAAATATGACCGACGTCGCCGTGCTTCCATCATCTTAGGAGCTTTTATCTTTGTCTTCGGAATTCCAAGCGCACTTTCCTTTGGAGTATTATCTGATTGGACAGTCGCGGGTCGGACATTCTTTGATACAACAGATTTCTTAGTGAATAATTTTGGATTACCTCTTGGGGCTCTGTTTATCTCGTTATTTGCAGGATTTGTTTTACCTAAAACTGCGACACAAGACGAACTGCAATTATCTAATGCACCTTATCAACTTTGGTTAGGACTCGTGCGATATGCCGCCCCACTCGTGATCGTCATCATACTTGTTCAAAAGATTTTTGAAATGATCACGACTTAAGTGTTCTTTTTTTGTCACGAATCCCACCGAATGCCTACTTACTGCTATGTTAAGATAGGAAGTAACTAGGAAAGGATGTGGCTAACCTGAACTTAGAATTAGCTAATCAGTTAAAAGCATTACGTCAAGAACGAAACATCTCCCTTGAAGACCTCTCCTTAAAAGTACGTATTGGCGTAGCCAAATTGGAAGCTTATGAAAGAGGCGCCGAAAAGCCCTCTGTTCAGACGTTATTAAAGTTATCCAATGCGTTAGAAGTTCCTGCATCGAACTTACTAGATGGATTACCAACAGCATAAAAAAATCCTTGCGGAATCGTTTTTCGCAAGGATTTTTTATAGACTGCAAGTAACAGTCAATTTAATAGCAATTAATTTATAAGCCACTTCCATACACTTTTCCAAAGGGATCCATTCCTCAAAAGAATGTTCATAAACAAGTTGGATGTGATGGGCAATATCAGACGGATGTGTGGCTCCCTGAAGGAATGCTACGACATCGGCAGCTTCTGCTTCGTAATGCTTACTTCCGATTTGGAACGGATCCCATTCTTCTAAAATCCGAACCGCTTGTTTATTCATTTCAACTGGATGCATGTTCTCACCTTATTTTCCATTCATTCTTGATATATAATAGCATAGAGTACTAGAAATGGAAGGAGTTTTGTTCGATGTATGATTTTACAACTGTACATAATCGCAGAAATACCTCTTCAGTGAAGTGGGATATGCTTGCTGAAATCTACCAAATTGAGGTCAAAGATGATATCCTCCCGATGTGGGTCGCAGATATGGACTTTCCTATTGCCCCAAACATTGCAGATGCTTTAATTGAACGTATTCAAGATGGTGTATTCGGCTATTCCTTCCCAAGTAAAGGTTTGGGTGAATCCATTGTCAAGTGGGTCAAAGAGACACATCATACGACTATTTCAGCAGATTGGCTTCTCTACGAATCCGGTGTAATTCCGGCAGTGGCACTCTCCCTTGCGACGTTCACCGAGCCAGGTGATAAGGTATTGATACAGGGGCCTGTGTATCCTCCGTTTCGGAACACTCCAGAGAATTTAAATCGTGTAGTGGTAAATTTCTCGCTCGATGAAAAGGATGGTCAATATTCCATTAACTTTGACAAATTTGAGGAAGCTTTATCACAAGACATTCAAGCGTTTATTTTCTGTAATCCACATAACCCCGGCGGGAAAGTGTGGTCAAAAGAAGACGTTAAACAAATCACAGACCTCTGTCACAAATACGGTGTCCTCCTTATTTCTGATGAGATCCATGCAGACTTGGTTTTCACACCACACACGCATACAACGGCACTTTCTGTAGCTGAACATACGGATCATATTATTACGTGTATGGCACCTACAAAAACGTTTAATTTAGCCGGATTACAGGCAGCGTATTTAATTGTTACGAATGAAGAAAAACGTCTTAAACTAAAAAACCAAATGATGCGCTCTGCAAATATGGGCCTGACTGTTCTAGGCGCAACGGCTATGCAAGCAGCTTATGAGACCGGCAAACCATGGCTTAAAGAGTTGCTCGACACGTTAAAAGAAAATATTGTATATGTGAAAGATGAAATTGAAACCCATGTCCCGAACGTCCGAGTGACCGAACCAAATGGGACGTATTTGATTTGGATCGATTACCGAAAGCTCGGCGTGTCAGAAGAAGTGATGATGAAGACGTTGCTTGAAGAAGGCAAGCTGGCACTTGAGCCAGGCACCAAATATGGACCTGAAGGAGAAGGGTTTGTTCGCATGAATATCGCCTGCCCTCTTGATACAGTTAAGGATGGCGTTCAACGCTTTATTACAGCTGTCAATAAGCTCAGTATATAGGTATCTTGGCAATGAAAGTGCCCGAACTTCCTACAGATGATATTTTTGATTCATACCGGGCACACAAAATATAAAGCACGATCAGTTCTCCTGATCGTGCTTTTCTTGTGCCTTCAGACGCTCCTCGAGCTTGCGAGCCTCTTCCGCTTCTATCGCCGAACGCTTCAATAAATACTTAATTACTAATAATGCTAAAATTAGAACAGCAATCAGTTTGAGGACGACGGGAATATATTCTGTTTTATCTTCTGGAAAGTAAAGGTAAAAAAACAATAAATGGAACACGGAGTCATCTTCTTTCTATATCATGATGGTTCACCCTCATCTTAACACAATTGAAGGAAAAGAAAAAAGATGAGCACATCCCTTTTTTCGAGTTACGAAATGTTTTATAATAAAAGAAGATAAGTTGCATAATAGAAGTAGATGAGTTGCATAGAAGAAAGAAGGGATACCATGCACTCGAAACGTAACTTTAAGATTATGTGGGGGACTAATTTTTTGGTCGCAAGTACAATGACTATGATTATGCCCTTTTTGTCTTTATACATTGAAACATTTGGAACATTTACAGATGAGTATGTTCAAAAATGGTCCGGACTCGTTTTCGGAGCGACTTTTATTACGGCTTTTCTTATGTCTCCTATTTGGGGACGCATTGCCGATCGGTACGGCTACAAACCTATTCTTGTGTTAAACGGATTTGGTATTGCCTTATCTGTTTTACTTATGGGCTTTGTTCAATCCGTTGAAGCCTTTTTTATTTTGCGACTATTCATGGGTGTTGTGACAGGTTTCATTCCAACCTCACTTGCCTTCATTAGTGCGCAAACGCCAAAAGAAGTAGCCGGTAAAACCTTAGGTACACTTCAGATGGGGAGTGTGGCTGGAACGTTATTCGGCCCTGTATTAGGCGGACTTCTTGCAGATTCGTTTGGATTCTCGTATACATTCATTATTGCAGCGGTTGCGGTTTCTCTATCTGCTGCCATCGTGCTGTTCTTCATACGTGAAGACAAAGTGGTCAAAGCGAAGAATACCCACTCTTATTCACGAAAAACCGTCATTGCTGGCATTTTACACCACCGTCTGATTTGGAACGTCTTATTGATCACCGCTCTTATTCAAATTGGTCTCTTTAGTGTCCAACCTCTTCTTTCTCTTTATGTGGGAGAGTTAACTAGTGCAGCGAATCTTGCCTTTTTAGCAGGCCTTGCGTTCAGTGCCGCTGGTGTAGGTAATCTTTTATTTACCCGAGCTTGGGGAAAATTTGGAGATACGTATGGATATGAAAAAATCCTCTACATCCTTCTCTTCTTGAGTGTACTATTTATCGTGCCTCAAGCGTTCGTCACTTCGCTTTGGCAATTAGTGGCTCTTCGCTTCTTGTTTGGAATTGCAGCAGGCGGCCTCGTCCCAATTACCACGGCTATCATTAGAAGAGAGGCTCCAGTAGAAGTGCAAGGAGAGTTAATGGGGTATAACACCAGCGCTCGTTTCCTTGGCAATATTATTGGCCCAATCTTTGGTGGATTCGTCGCAGGATGGGTCGGTATTTCCACAGTCTTTATCGTGACGGGTTCATTATTCGTTGTTGCGTTGATTGTCTTAGCTTATGTACGTAAAACACCCGAACAAGATTTTGAGGAAGTTTTGCTTGAAGAAGAATTGCATATGAAGACCACCTAACCGGTAGCTGGAGAATTTTCCAGCTACTTTTTTTGTCTTTCAAAGACCTTCTTTCTACATATATATAAACGCTGTAAACATTGATACTTCTAGTCCTAAAGAGTGCATTCGACCTATTTTTACGGTATACTTTATTCTAGTGTGTATTCACTTCAACTAAGAAAGGGGACTCTCTATGCTACTTTTTATGGCAATTATTCTTCCAATTCTATTTGCCGTATTGATTCCGTTTGCATATAGATCGATTAAATCGATACATACGGGATGGTTTGTGCTTTTGGCACCCCTCCTGCTATTTCTGTTCTACCTGCGCTTCTTATCTCCGATACGACAAGGAGAAGCGCAGCTTGCCACCGTATCATGGGTGCCCTCCCTCGACTTTAACTTTGACATCCACATTGATGGACTGAGTCTATTATTCTCCCTTTTGATTACGGGAATTGGTTCACTCGTCGTTCTCTATTCCATTTTTTATTTGGATAAAACGAAAGAAAAGCTTGGGAATTTTTATGTCTATTTACTACTTTTCATGAGTGCTATGCTCGGCGTTGTTCAGTTTGACCACATGATTGCGCTTTATTTCTTCTGGGAATTAACTTCTATTTCCTCATTCCTATTGATTGCGTATTGGTATAAAAGAGACGCCTCACGCTTTGGTGCACTAAAATCCATGATGATCACTGTAAGTGGTGGATTGATGATGCTTGTTGGTTTCTTAACGTTGTATGTTCTTACAGGAACCTATTCCATTCGTGAAACGATTGCACAAGTAGACACGATTATTGATTCCCCATTGTTTACAGTGGCTGTCGTTCTTGTACTACTCGGGGCATTTACAAAATCTGCCCAGTTCCCATTCTACATCTGGCTTCCTGATGCGATGGAAGCGCCAACACCGGTTAGTGCGTACCTCCACTCAGCAACGATGGTTAAGGCCGGACTCTATTTAGTTGCACGATTCACACCTGTTTTTGCCTTCTCGGATGTATGGGTCTGGTTAGTTACAGGTATTGGTCTTCTCACTCTCTTCTGGGGTTCTTTCTTTGCAGTAAAGCAAACCGACCTCAAAGGAATCTTGGCATTTTCTACTGTGAGTCAACTTGGACTCATTATGTCGCTGCTTGGCCTTGGTGGGTTTGCTTATTTGGTGACAGGAGATGCCGTTGAAACGTTTACGTTTGCCACTTTTGCTGCTATTTTTCATCTGTTTAACCATGCGACTTTTAAAGGAAGCCTGTTCATGGTGGCCGGTATTGTTGACCATGAGACCGGGACGCGTGATATTCGCAAATTAGGCGGCTTGATGAGCCTGATGCCAGTGACATTCACGATTGCCATGATTGGAAGTCTGTCGATGGCAGGAGTGCCTCCTTTTAATGGATTCTTAAGTAAAGAAATGTTCTTAGAAGCTGTCCTTAGTCTTCTTCATGCAGACGTCACTTCTCTTACAATTGCTTATTTAGTACCTGTCGTTGCTTGGATTGCAAGTGTATTTACGTTTATCTATAGTATTTATTTTGTATGGTATACGTTTATGGGCACTCGTAAAGAAGAACAATTGCCAAAAGTACCTCACGAAGCTCCTGCGGGAATGCTCATATCCCCTGTTATCTTAGGTACATTGGTTCTGGTTGTGTTCTTTATTCCTAACGTCATTGGTGAATGGCTTGTGAAGCCTGCGACAGCTGCTATTCAGTCAAACACATATGCAACTGCCGCGGACATTGGTTTCTACATTAAAGCATGGCATGGTTTTGGTGCCCCTGCTTTATGGTTGACCATTGGAGTCGTGGTCTTAGGTTTCATACTGTACAAACTGCTTCCAAAATGGCAACACATCTATTCCAAGTGGCCTGAAAAGTTCACTCTCAATCGTGGGTATGACACGTTAATGGACGGTTCGTTACACTGGAACCGTGCGTTGTCTGACCGATTTATGACCGGTTCAATTCGTGACTACCTAGTTTACATGTTTGCAGGTATGGCGATTCTAGGGATCACGACCCTCTTCTCGCAAGGCGGGTTTATGGTGTCGACAGAAAACTTAGCGCCTATTCGATTATTTGAAATTGTTTTGACCATTATTTTGGTTGGAAGTGTGATGGCGATTTTAATCACATGGTCACGTCTGACAGCCGTCATCGCTTTAGGCGGAGTTGGATATACGGTCGCTTTATTCTATGTCATCTTTAAAGCGCCAGACTTAGCACTCACACAACTTGTTATTGAGACGATCTCGGTAGCGCTGTTTTTGACAGCCTTCTATCACTTACCGAAATTAGATAAGTATTACAAAGGAAAAGAAGACAATCGATTCCGCTTCGGAAACTTCTTGATCTCGGTTGCTGTTGGTCTAACGGTTACATTGATTGGAATCAGCGCATATTCCCAACGTCAATTAACTTCAATCTCCGAATACTACAAAGAAACCGTGTATTCTGAAGCAGGTGGTGGGAACATCGTAAACGTTATTCTAGTGGATTACCGTGGATTTGATACGCTCTTTGAAATCGGGGTATTGATGATTGCTTCTATCGGAATTATCAGCATGATCACCCTGCGTTTACAGAAGAAAAAGAAGGGAGCAGCTAAACATGAAGTCTAATGATTTGATTTTACAGACCTCAACCCGGGTTGTTTTCTTCATAATTTTCTTATTTTCCATTCACATCTTTTTCGCAGGTCACTATACGCCAGGTGGTGGTTTTGTAGGTGGGCTTCTTATGGCATCGGCCATTGTTCTCTTACTACTTGCCTATGACTTTAAAACTGTTAAAGAAGTGCTACCATTCAATTATCTTACGATGACAGCCATCGGCATGATTATTTCTATTCTAACAGCAACAGGAGCACTGCTTTTCAACGTGCCCTTCTTTACCCACTGGTATGACTATTTTGATCTTCCTTTACTAGGTAATACTTCTATACACACTGCTCTATTTTTTGATATTGGAGTATACATGGTGGTTGTAGGGGTTACCTTAACAATTATTGAAATGATTGGAGGCGACAGCTGATGGAAATCATGATGGCGATTATTGCCGGGTTCTTGTTCAGCGCAGCCACCTATTTGATTCTTTCAAAAAGTTTACTGCGTATCATTATAGGAACTGGTCTACTTAGTCACGGGACTCACCTCCTACTTTTGACGATGGGTGGACTTGGTGGCAACTCCGCTCCGGTGGTAGCTGACGGAGTGACGGTTGCGGATTATGTAGATCCACTTCCACAAGCACTCATCTTAACTGCTATTGTTATTGCATTCGGCGTGACTGCCTTTGCTTTAGTGCTTGCCTACCGCACGTATCAAGAAATCGGCACAGATAACATGGACCATATGAGAGGTAGGGGTGAAATTGATTAATTTAGTCGTTTTGCCAATCATCGTCCCGCTTTTGATTGGTGCAATCCTTTTACTAGTTCGAAATAATTTACGTCTACAGCGCATTGGAGGGCTTCTGGGAGCAGGAGGTTCTGTAATTGTTTCATTGTTCTTGCTTCAAAAGGTGTACATAGACGGAATTCAAGTGGTGACACTTGGAAGCTGGGCAGCTCCTTTTGGAATCTCCCTCGTCTCTGATTTATTAAGTATTTTGCTTGTAACAACATCTTCTTTATTGACGTTGATTATCCTGTGGTATTCAATGCATTCTCTTGGGGAGAAACGTGAGTTATCCTTCTTCTACCCTGCCACGTTGTTTATGTTAACAGGGATAAATGGCGCATTCACTACTGGAGATATCTTTAACCTGTTCGTATTCTTTGAAGTTTTCTTGATGGCTTCATATGTTTTGATCGCGCTTGGCGGCGAACGCATTCAGTTACGTGAATCGATGAAGTATATCATTGTCAATATAGTGGCTGCTGCCCTCTTCGTTATCACGATTGGTTACATCTACTCTGTTGCCGGAACACTCAATATGGCTGACCTATCTGTAAAGTTAGGTGAAATCGGGAGCATGGGTGTCATTTCAACAATTGCTATCATGTTCCTCGTCGTTTTTGGAATCAAAGCTGGTATCTTCCCGCTTCATTTCTGGTTACCAGGTGCTTATTATGCCCCTCCACTTCCGATTTTGGCTTTATTCGGGGCGCTGCTAACAAAAGTAGGTATCTACAGTATTACACGTGTGTATACGTTGATTTTCACAACTGACGTAGCCTTTACCCATGATATTCTTATGATGCTATCAATTGTGACGATTCTATTAGGAAGCATAGGCGCACTAGCGTACATGGATGTCAAAAAAATCATCATTTACAATATTGTCATTGCAGTCGGCGTCATTCTATTCGGAGTTTCTGCGTTCAATACTTTTGCTGTAACCGGATCAGTACTCTATCTCATTCATGACATGCTCATTAAAGCTTTATTGTTCTTGATGATTGGCGTACTTATCTTGATAACAGGAAAAACCAACCTACGTGAGATGGGTGGACTCATTCGACAGTATCCTCTACTTGGATGGACTTATCTCGTCGCGGTCTTTGCCTTAGCAGGAATTCCTCCACTGAGTGGGTTTGCGGGTAAAATTCTGATTATTCAAGGTGGCTTAGAAGGCGGCTTCGTCTGGCAGTCTATTATTGTTGCCATGTCTACAATGGTCGTATTGTTATCAGCGATTCGTATATTCATTTATGCGTTCTGGGGAACAGAAAAATCATTTGATGGTCCCCCTAAGAAAACATATACGAACTATATGGCTCCGGTCATGGTGCTTTTCGTACTCACCGTCAGCTATGGTGTATTCATTGAATTCTTAACGCCATTCTTCATAGAAGCTGGACTTCAATTGATGGACCCTTCATTCTATGTGAATGCCGTATTAGGAGGCGATAGATAATGGCGTTTCAAATACTACTTAATGTCTTTATCGCCTTTGTCTGGATGTTTTTATCGAACTCGTTTACAGCTGCTACGTTTATCATCGGATACATCTTAGGTCTGGTCATGTTGTTCATGTTACGTCGCTTCTTCCGTACACGTTTTTATTTAGACAAAGTATGGGCGGTTGTTAAGTTGATTCTCCTCTTCATCAAAGAATTGATTGTGTCAAACATTGCCGTGCTTCGAGTCATTTTACGTCCAAAGATGAATATTCGTCCCGCAATTTTTGAGCTTGATACCCAGTTGAAAGAAGACTGGGAAATCACGCTATTGTCTATGCTCATCACGTTGACACCAGGAACAGTCGTGATCAATGTCTCTGAGGATCGTACAAAACTTTATGTGCATACATTAGATCTTGATGACGTGGATGATGCAGTCGATTCCATCCGAAATTCGTTTGAGAAAGCCATCTTGGAGGTGAGCCGCTAATGACGATGTTTCTATGGATTGCTGTCGGTGTCATAAGTTTTAGCTTAATCGGATTCCTTTACCGCTTGGTTAAAGGACCGTCCACTCCCGACCGGGTCATTGCACTTGACTCAATGGGTGTCGGGCTGATTACATTAGTGGGACTCTTTTCGATTTTGTTTGATTCCCCATTCTTTTTAGAGGTCATATTACTTCTTGCGATCATTGCCTTTATTGGAACGGTCGCCTTCTCGAAATTTACGGAGAAGGGAGTGATTATTGAAAATGACCGAGATGCTAATAAATAGTCTAATCATTCTCTTTATCACTGTCGGTGTTTTCTTTATCCTCATTACAGCGATCGGCTTGATTCGACTTCCAGATGTGTATAGTCGTGCGCATGCCGCATCCAAGAGTGCGACTCTTGGGGTCATGTCTATTTTGGTTGGGGTCTTTCTTCACTTCTGGTTGATTGAAGGAAACTTTAACCCACGTATTATACTCGGAATCTTCTTTCTCTTTATCACGGGTCCAGTTGGCGGACATATGATGGCAAAGGCTGCCTATTTCTCAGGCGTCCCTTTAGCAAAAGAAACCGTTCGCGACGATATGGAACCCCTTGTGGCAAAAGATGCCACAAAAAAAGAGCAGCTCTAAGCTGCTCTTTTTCTATTTACTGCTCTTCTGCTAATCGTTCAACAAATGCAGCGAGCGTACGGACCATTGCACCCGTACCACCTTTTGGTCCTAAGTCATGCGCACTTGATGTGCCAGACGTTCCTGCAATGTCCAAATGAATCCAAGGTGTCTCTTCTGCAAATTCTCCGACAAATCCTCCACCAAATATCATATGACCATCGCGGCCTGGTGAGTTGTTCAAGTCTGCCACCTCACTTTTACGAATTCGTTTTTTATCATTTTCCGTAAGTGGTAAACGCCATACGAACTCCCCAGTTTCTAAGGAAGCTTCCATAAACTCTTCAAACAATTCTTCATTGTTTGTCAGGGCTCCGGTTTTATCCATTCCTAACGCAACAATAACGCCTCCTGTTAATGTAGCGACATCTACAATAGCCGTCGCACCTTGTTGTTTTGCATACGTCACAGCGTCCGCTAGAACCAAGCGACCTTCTGCATCGGTATTGAGGATTTCAATCGTTTTCCCACTCATGGATGTAATGACGTCATCGGGTTTAAAAGCTGTACCAGATACCATGTTATCTGTGGAAGCGATGACAGCAATGACGTTTTTCTCTGGACGAGTTTCCCCGATAATTCGCATCGCACCAAGAACAGCTGCAGCTCCTCCCATATCTCCTTTCATTCCGACGATGCCATCTTTAGGTTTCAGAGAATATCCACCGGTATCAAACGTGATTCCTTTACCTACTAGAGCAATTGGATTTTCCCAAGAATCTGTCGCTTGATACTTCAAAACAATCAAGCGGGGCTCTTCATCAGAACCTTGGTTGACAGCAAGAAGGGCGCCCATCCCAAGTTCTTCAATCTCTTCTTTTCCAAGAATATGTGTCTCAAAGTCATATTCTTCACCAAGCTCGCGTGCATACTCACCCAGTTCAGTCGGAGTAAGTATATTTGCAGGCATGTTAACAAGTGTACGTGCTTCATTTACCGCTTCAGCGTATACAAGGCCTACTTCAAAGTAAGAAACGATTTCGTTTTCATCCGCACTGCTTAAAAGTTCAACAGCCGCTAAATCGTAATCTGTATCGTGAACAGTTGTCTTGTAATCGAGCACTTGATAGCTTCCCATTCCTAAACCTTCTCCAGCAAGGAAGGCCACATCATGTTCTGAGAGGTCATCTGACACAAATGATGGCAACAGTACAGAGACTTCTCCGTAATGCTTTTTCACAAGGTGACCACCTACTCGTCCAAATGCTTGACGCAATGTCTCTTCTGTCAATTGTTTACGGTTTCCAATCCCAACGAAGAGAATGCGTTTTACTGTTTCGTGCCCGGCTACATAAAACGGAGTAATTTCTTTATCTTTTGTTGAAAGATCTTTCGAACGAATCAACTCCGGAATTTGAGTGCCAAAAACGGACGTAAAAGCATCCCATCCCTCAATTTGCTCTGTATGCGTACTTAATCCCACAATTAGCGTTTCGAACTGGATCTCTTCTAGATTTACTTCATTTGTTAAAATAATCACGAGCATTTCCTCCTTTTTGTCTTCTTTTCTATTATACCGATTCTCTTTAAGGCAATCCAACTTTCTTGTGGTATACTATTTGTACAAAAGCTGACGAAAGGAGCGTACTTTCGTGGAGATTTTCACAAACGTCCCTCTATGGGCTGCCTTATTCGCGATTTTTTTCGCTCAATTTGTAAAAATACCAATCCATTTTCTCGTCTCCCGTAAGATTGATTTTGCTCTTTTCACATCCACGGGTGGCATGCCGAGCTCTCATTCTGCAGCCGTGACGGCTTTAACAACCGCAGTAGGGTATGAAGAAGGTGTCAACTCGACGATGTTTGCTATCTCGACCATTTTCGCTGTCATTGTCATGTTTGATGCCACTGGCGTTCGATTCCAAGCTGGTCAACAAGCAATCATCATCAATCAATTACGAGCGGATCTTCATAATTTCTTTGAACAGACCAAGGACTGGACTCATAAACGTGAGGAAGAGAAGATTGAAGAGCTAAAGACTTTGCTTGGTCATAAACCGATTGAGGTGTTCTTCGGAGCAATAACAGGGATTTTGATTTCGGTGATTATTTATTCGGTGATTCACTAAAAACACACGCATTCCTCAGATGAGGATGCGTGTGTTTTGATTAGAACATCTGATATCCGTTTTTACGTAAATAGCGACTGACAAGTCCTGCTATGATAGCACCTAATAGGCCGCCACCCAAAATAATATAATCTGCAATATGGAGATTACTGATTTTTGTAATAAGTGCCGGAAACGCTGTTCCTGCATTCACAAAGTAATCAAAAAAGCCCACATCGTCAATAATTAAAATTACAACGATAGGATAAACAATCGCCATAAACCACGTCATGCGTAGCAACATATTAAGTAGAAATCCAATTCCAAAAAACATAACTACAAAAAGCAGCGCTGAAATGATCAGCTGCGGCAATGAAAAGTCCATAATTTTCCCTCCGTGTCTTCTTCTTAGTTTACTCGAAGAGATGAGGCTTTTCAATGCACGCTGCTCTGATTCACCTGATTGTCAAAAACGATAGTCTACTTCTTCCCCGACCCTTGGCAAACCGTGCATGTTTCTGAACCGCCTAAACGAAGTTGAAAGTATCCATTTCCTTTACAATATGGGCAATGTGATGGATTAGCTGGTTTTCTAAGGTTTGTCATATAATAAACACCCTTTACATTAAGTTTTAATTTTCTGATAATATATCATATATGCAAAAACGTGTAAAGAGATACCAAGTAAATTATTTGACGATTCTTTTTACTTGTTACGATTTTGTGACGTCATCATGTTCCGATGCTGTAAACAATTTATAGCTGCTATATCCAAAGACAGGTCCTGGATCCAGTCCTTCTCGCGTCTCGAATCCCGCTGCTTGATTGACAGATAAGAATACTTTGATCATAGATGTTGTCCGCTCGTCTTCCAGTAGTTCCTCAGGTGACATCCACCTTGCTTCATATAATTCATCGAGTTGAGGGTCCGGCATTTGTGATGAATTAAACGGTTTTAGATAAAATATCGCCATGTTGTCACTTATTTTCTCTTTGATTACCCCGCTACGGAAGCCTATTAGTTGAATGACCTGTGCATCGATTCCTGTTTCCTCTTTAATTTCACGAAGTACCGCTTGGTCGACTGTTTCTGTACCTTCTACAAATCCAGCAGGGAGCGACCATTTGCCATTAAGTCCTCCGTAGCGCTTTTGTACAACGAGCCACTCTCCTTGGTCATTGACGACAATACCGGCTACACCAAGCCAGACACTCCCTCTCTCTTTGCGTGTCATTATATCCCCTCCTGCCTTCC
The DNA here is from genome assembly GCF_042649045.1 of Chryseomicrobium palamuruense. Lineage (NCBI taxonomy): Bacteria > Bacillati > Bacillota > Bacilli > Caryophanales > Caryophanaceae > Chryseomicrobium > Chryseomicrobium palamuruense. The sequence goes on from NZ_JBHSEF010000022.1 coordinate 25,936, forward strand.
ATTATACCTTGTGTCTAATCGAGTTGCGCGACCTAGAAACACACGCAAAAATCATTCGCTCCTGTAAGCTTCGTCGGGCCCACCTGACCTTCACGGAGTTTCTGGAGCTGGCCACTTCACATCTAAAGTAAAAAAAGCCACCCGAAGGCAGCTTTGGACTCTCTTATAGTAAGTTGAATTTCCCTTTTTTCATGACAAGTGGAGCCCCACCAATCATATACAATGCGCGGTTGTCGATAATCTTTTTCATAATCGATGCTTTCGTTCCTGTGATTTTACGACCCATTACATCACCAATCGCATCGTGCTCACCAAGTGAACATACCGATCCTTTTAATTTCGGGTGGAATTCATGTGTATCTTCACCGTTAATTAAAGCCACTAGGTTATCCGCAATCGTTTCTGCTTGTTGCATCGCGATTTGTGCTGTTGGTGGGTATGGACGGTTTACTTCTTCATTGATCATTAGTGCGCAATCTCCAACGATGAAGACATCTGGGAATCCAGGAGCACGCATATCTTTTTCTACTTTGACACGTGCACGCATGTTTTCAATTCCAGACGATTCAATTAAGCGGTTTCCACGGACACCCGCAGCCCATACAACAGTACCCGCTTTGATAAAGTCGAACTCTTCTTCACCCGTTTTAATTTTTACGCCTTCAGGAGTTGCTTGGACAACCGGTGTACCGATAGAGAATTCGATTCCTTTTGATTCTAAGTGGCGAACAGCGTATTCCACTAGTTCCGGATCAAATCCTGGAAGAACCATTGGTGCTGCTTCTACACAGACCACACGAACTTTTTCTTGTGGAACGTCAAATTCTTTACAAAGCTCAGGAATACGGTTACCCAGTTCTCCTAAGAATTCGATTCCTGTAAATCCAGCTCCACCGACAACGATTGTTAGACGGCTATCGTCTTTTACTTCATCTTGTGACCACATAGCAAATTGATATTCGATATGCTCACGGATTTGACGAGCAGCGCCAACGTTCGCAATGGATAATGCATATTTATCAAGACCTTCAATACCGAATGTCTCTCCTTCAAATCCTAAACCGATGACAAGGTAGTCATATGTATGCTCACCTTTGTCTGTCGATACTTTACGTGCAGCCACATCAATACCAGTCACTGCTGCTTGGACGAATTGAATTTTGTCACTGTTGATTACATTTTTGATATCATAACGAACATCTTCAGGTGACAAAGTACCTGCTGCAGCCTCATGTAACCAAGTAGATTCGTAATGATAATCATTTTTGTTGATTAGCACGATGTCTGCATCGCTTGCATTTAATTTCTTTTGTAGATTCACTGCAGTAGAAAGTCCACCGTAGCCTGCTCCGAGAATCAAAATCTTAGGTCTATTCATGGTAACGCTACCACCTTTTAGTTATATTTTCATTCATCTGCCAGCAGGAAGCGGCAGACACTTACCTTCTATATTAGCCCTTTTAGTATAGAAGTTCAATGAATAGTTAACTTGAACCAAACGTTTTCAATTATGCAAAAACTCCATAAAAAAACCTGTCTTCTACAGACAGGTGTGAGACTAACAATTTTCAGGTGTACCTTGTTTCGTAGCTGTTCGGAAAGAAGACCCACATCCACAGTTGGCAATAGCATTTGGGTTGTCAATTGTAAAACCACCGCCCATGAGCGATTGTTTATAGTCAATCTTTGTTCCCATGAGAATGCCTGCATCTTCATCTGCCACGACAATCAAAATATCATGCTGCTGGTCTTCTCGATCATTCGCTTCTTTTTCATGTGTGAAGCTCATACCGTAGGACAGACCACTACATCCTCCCCCGTTTACTGAAACGCGAAGGAAAGCCCCTTGTTCTTCGTTGTGTTCCATCATTTCTTTGATTCGGAAAGCTGCTGCTTCCGTCAAGTCCACTACTTGATTCATGTTCGTTTCCCACCTTTCTCCCTGAGTTGACGAAAAAAGACAAGGCGCGGGCCTTGTCTTTGGAATTAGACAATTAGAAAACTTGCTCTACTTCTACGACACCTGGTACTTCTTCAAGCAACGCACGCTCAATACCAGCTTTTAATGTAATGGTAGAACTTGGGCAAGTGCCACACGCTCCTAGGAGACGTAATTTCACGATACCATCTTCTACATCTACTAATTCACAATCTCCACCGTCACGCAATAAGAATGGTCGTAATTTATCGAGTACTTCTTGAACTTGTTCATTCATTGTATCAGTCATTTTTTTCGACTCCTTTCCCTGTTCTTATTATAATTGGATAGAACAAAAAAATCCAATAAAGAATCTAGGGGCTGAAAATGTGAAAGAGATTACACTAACTGTGTACGGTGCAGACATCATCTGTGCCAGCTGCGTCAATGCACCTTCATCGAAAGACACGTATGAATGGCTTGAAGCGGCACTGGCACGTAAATTTGAAGGACACAATATCCACTTCCGTTATGTGGACATTGAACAACCGGCACCGAACGACATCGATGCAAACTTTATTGAGCAAATTCAAAACGACGAATTGTTTTATCCTCTAGTCACAATTGATGACGAAGTGATTGGAGAAGGCTATATTCAGTTGAAACCAGTCTATTCAGCACTCGAGACACACGGATACTTAGCAGCAGAATAACAAAAAGGTCCGTGTCATACCGAGACGGACCTTTTTTGCTTTACCCATTATGTTTCTTGTAATACCAAAGCAATCCAGACTTCATTAAACGGGCAATGCGTCCTGTAACAGACATATCAGCAAGATACGCAAATCCTTGTTTCTTTCCAAGGGAACCCATGAAACCTTTTAATTTAATCGTTGGTAACGTCTCTGGAAGTACTTCTCCGTTCCATTTCGCGCGAAGAACATTGACGATTTGTTCTGCTTGTTCTTCCGCAAGTTGAGCACTTGGTGCAAATGGAAGGGATGCACAGTCTCCTACAATATAGACATGCTCATCAAGTGGTAGATGGTGATGTGGTGATAAAATTACACGACCAGAACCATCTTTTTCACCTGGAAGCATGCGAACAGGGGCAACCGGCTGAATACCTGCTGTCCATACAACGGCATCGACCGGAATGGTTTCATCATGATTATGAAGAAGATTCTTCTCTACTTTTGTGATGTTGGAGTTGCTGATGACTTCTACATCGTTTTCATCGAACCATTTTTTTACATAATTACTTAAGCGTTCCGGGAAGTCGCGTAATATACGTGGACTACGGTCGAATAGTTTAATACGAAGGTCTGGACGAGATTCGCGCAGTTCACTCGCAAGTTCTATTCCACTTAGTCCAGCGCCTACAATCCCTATCACAGAATTCGATGGCAGGTCTCCTAGTGTACTATACGTTTGACGGGACTTTCCAATCGTCTGGATACTCATCGTGAACTCATCCGCACCAGGCACGCCGTGGTACTTGTCTTCACATCCAAGACCAATAACAAGATCGTCATAGGCAACTGCTTCTCCACCTTCTAGCAGTACTTCTTTGCGCTCTGTATCGATTTCAACCACTTCGCCATATTTAATATGAAGGCGCTCGTGATCGGGAAAGCTTACACGGACGTCATTATCTGAAACAGTCCCAGCAGCGAGTGCATAAAACTCTGTTTTTAAACTATGGAAAGGCGTCCGATCAATCAGAATAATTTGGGTATCTTTCGGTAAGTTATTTGGAAGCAAGCGAAGCAAAATGCGCATGTTGCCATAGCCGCCACCAAGCAGTACTAATTTTTGCATATGAAAACTCCTTCTGCATGCATTGTCCCCTTTAGTATAATGGATTGTGAGACATTTCACAATAAGTCACAACAATTGACGACCTTCTGAAAATGCAGTAGCATCAACTTGTAGCGAGGTGAAGACGATGAATCCTATGGTAGAATTTTGTATTAGCAATATTGTTAACGGGGCCCAAGAAGCGTTTGAACAGCTAGAAAAAGACCCCAACCTTGACGTCCTCGAATATGGGTGCACGAGTAACTGTACCATTTGTGCAGACACGCTTTTTGCAGTCGTAAACGGAGAAATCGTACGTGGAGACACACCTCAAGATCTCGTCGACAATATTTATGCCTATATAGAAGAAAATCCATTATTTTAAAAAGCTGCGGTCACCCAAAGGGTCCGCAGCTTTTTTATAATTCGTCCATCGATTCGATATAACGAGATACAGACATTGCACTTGCTTGAACGGTTTCCGGTCGGTCCACCCCGGAATTTACATGGATGGTATCGATACCAAAGTTCACTCCTGCGAGTAAATCGGTCTTCATATTATCGCCAATCAGGACCATATCTTCTTTCGATGCGCCTGTCTGTTGTTGAATCAGTTCAAGCATGATGGAAGATGGTTTTCCACAAAAGATGGCATCTGTTTCTGTCGAAAATTCAACAAGTTTTACAAATGCCCCGTTGCCAGGTAAAAAGCCTTGATGTGAAGGAAAAGCATGATCTGGGTTCGTTGCAATCAGTTTCGCTCCTGCCCGGACTTCTAGACAAGCGGTTGCGAGCTTCGTATACGTGATGTCCTTGTCAATCCCCATGATAACAGCGTTAGACCCTTCTTCCACAAGTTCAAGTCCAACTGTTTCAAGTTCCTCTCGCAATGCAGCTGTTCCAATGACAAACACTTTAGCATCAGGTAACTCCCTTTTCACAAACTGAGCAGCCGCCATTCCAGACGTGTAAATAAATTCTTCTGTCGTGATAACGCCGAATCCAGCAAGTTTTTGTCGCAGCTGTGTACGAGTCATGGATGCATTGTTGGTAATGTAAAAAGGCTCAATTCCCGCTTCCTGCAGACGTCTGATAAATCGAACAGCTTCAGGTATTGGCTCAATTCCTCTGTAGACAGTTCCGTCTAAATCGAGACAAACAGTTTTATAATTGAACATTGGAATCCTCCGGTAAGAATGCGGACACTGGGCCTAGCTCATTCTCTAAATATGTCCGGACATGTTGTGGGAACTTCACAAGCACCGAAAGTTGACGAGTTAATACCTCATCGACAGCCTGACGGTCTACAGCATAATATTCGCGAACGACTTGTTTCCGTAAGCCCACAATTTCTTTTAACCCGGCATCCATTTCTGCCGGAACAACTTTTTCATCCACTAAAATATCAATGATGTCATCGTAACTTCCCGGGTCACGCATAATAAAGCCGTCAATCATGGCATTTCCTATGTCAAGAACTGACTCAATCAAGGATCCTGCAATTCGTTCTAATATCAAATGACTTTCCGGATAGGTCGACCACTGGTCTTTCTTTTTATAAACAGTCAGCAAGTCCTCGAGATGGGTTGCGATCAGTTCAATTCGCTTTCGGTCTACAAAATACATCTTGGTTCCTCCTGTTTCGTTCAGTTGAATACACTACGTCTCTATAGTACCATAGAGCAGAGAAGAACTTGAGGTGAAGAGCAATGGAACGATTTTATTTATATGATGACGTAGAAGACACCAAGACACGGTTCGTCAGTTTCACAGGAGAAAGGCAGCGCTACGATTTAGCGATTTTGCAAAGCACGCGTTTCTTTGGAAAAGTTCTTGTGATGGACATCCAGTTTAACCGGATGGCTATTATCGGAGCGGACGATGTTGAAGAAGAAGGCTATCTTGAGCATGCATTTAACCGCAAGCCGGTAGAGGCTGAAGAGCTACGGGAATATCTACGGGAATTACTAAATTAAACGATGCCTCGTGCATCGTTTATTTTTTTGGAATCCTATAGAGGTGCTGAAAAGGTAACACAACAGAAAAGGTCTAATACGTACCGTCCTTCATTTTTATCACTGGCTGACTCTTCCGAATTCGTTTATCAATGTCTAAACTGTTTATAATGTAAGCTATACTATACCTTAAACAGAACACGTAATTGATTTGCTTGATACCCATGCGGGAAACTATACAGACTCACTAATTGGCCGATCAGCTATTCACGTATATGATTCTATACCCTATATACGTACCATTATTCAAAAGGAGGACGCTCGGTGAAAACAATTATTTTAGTAGGAGCAGGACATAGTCACTTACATATCTTGCGCGAATGGAAACGAGAACCTCTTCCGAATTGTCGTTTAGTTCTGATCTCTCCTTCGCCGTTTCAGTACTATTCCGGAATGATTTCTGGATTTGCTGAGGGGCTTTATGCACTTGAAGAAACGCGAGTTCCACTTATTCCTTACAGTCGAATCACCGGTACGGAGTTTATACAAGATACCATCGTACGTGTGGATGCTGAACAAAAAGTTCTCTTCGGTTCTAAAGGGATCAGTTATTCCTATGACCTCGTTTCTTTTGATATTGGCACGTTTATTCAGATTCCTGAACAATTTAAGCAGCTATCGAGTCCTCTGAAGCCGAGTTATCATATGGTCGAGGCAGTCCCTGCTTTCCGAGAAACTGAGGCGCCGGTTGTCATTGGCGGAGGAGCCGCTGCTGTCGAGATGGCATTCTCCATTCAATCATGGCGCACGGCAAATGGGTATCCTACGCCTGTTGCGCTCATTAGTAGTTCCACTCTATTAGAAGGCACTAGCCAGTCGGATCACATTCGAAACGAGTTTCGCCACATGGGTTTGGTGTGGTTCGAAGGGGACGAAGTAGAGGAAGTACATAGTTCGTATGTAAGAACTCGCAATGGGCGATCAATTCCTTGTACGTCTATGTTGTGGTTAACGGGACCTCAAAGTTTCACTCTTTTTAAAGATAGCGGGCTTGCCGAGACTGATGGTTTTTTGAACGTCAACGAAAGTTTACAATCGACAGACAATGCATCGATTTTTGCAGCGGGAGACTGTTTGCACTTTACCACTTCGGAAGGTGGACTCGCTAAAAATGACGTACATGCAGTGAAACAAGGACCCGTTCTTTGGTATAATTTGCAATCGATGATTGTTGGAAGACCCCTAAAAGCTTATCAACCATCTAAGCAACAACTTACCATTTTGTCACTTGGCAATCGGCGTGGACTCGCCCTCTACGGAAAATTTCACTGGACAGGACGCGCTGCCTGGTTGCTGAAAAATAAAATGGATCGAGATTTTATGAATAGGTACCGGTGATTTTTTGTGGGTGGCACGGTACGCGGCAGGCACGGTACGCGACACGGTACAACCCTCGGTACGACCCTGGGTTCCCGAGTAGGACGCCGAGTAGGTACGCGGCACGGTACGACCCTGGGTTCCCGAGTAGGACGCCGAGTAGGTACGCGACACTGTACGACCCTCGGTACGACCCTCGGTACGACCCTGGGTTCCCGAGTAGGACGCCGAGTAGGAGCACGACACGGTACGACCCTGGGTTCCCGAGTAGGACGCCGAGTAGGTACGCGACACGGTACGACCCTCGGTACGACCCTGGGTTCCCGAGTAGGTACGCGACACGGTACGACCCTGGGTCCCCCGAGTATAACAAAAAACCAAGCAGCCATTATTCTGCTTGGTTTTCCTTTGTTTCTTCAGTTAGTGGTTGGACGTTTTCTAGAGACTGTGATTCAGCCTCTGGCTTCACTTCCTCTTGAGGCACTTCTTGGATTTGAATCGGACCAAGTTTCTTCAGTAAGAAATATGCGCAACCAAAATTACAATATTCAAGAATGTAATCATGAATTGTGCTGATTCGTGTATCAAATGTTGACTTGGAGTTCTTGTCTTCGTAGAAACCGCGAAGACGTAACTGCCCATATCCCCAGTCGCCAAAGATATAATCATATTTTTGTAAGACATCGCTATAGCGTGTTTCTAAAGCTTCTTGATTAAACCCCTCACGAAACTCCTCAATCACTTCATATTGATAGCCTTCTAAATGAATACGTGTCACTGTCGTCACCTTATTCCTGTCCTACTAACTGCATTTCTCCAGCAGCTTGGCGTTGTTTTGCGGCTGCATTTACTTGTTCATCGGCATGGTAACTGCTCCGAACAAGAGGGCCTGCTTCACAATGCGAGAAGCCTTTTTCCATAGCGATTTTACGAAGCTTGCCGAATTCATGCGGCGTGTAGTATTTCTGTACAGGCAAATGTTTCTTAGTTGGTTGCAAATATTGACCGATTGTCATAATGTCTACGTTGTTCGCTCGCAGATCATCCATAACTTCAATAATCTCTTCCCACGTCTCTCCAAGACCTAACATGAGAGAAGACTTTGTTGGAATTTCCGGTTGCATCTCTTTGGCACGACGTAAAAGTTCAAGCGAACGATCATATGTCGCACGTGCTCGAACTCTTGGCGTCAAGCGGCGAACGGTTTCAATATTATGATTTAAAATATCAGGTTTCGCGTCCATCAAAGTACGCAAATTTTCTTCTACCCCACCCATATCCGATGGCAATACTTCAATCGTTGTAAATGGATTTTTTCGACGAATGGCACGAACGGTCTCCGCGAATACTTGAGAACCACCGTCTTTTAAATCGTCACGAGCGACAGCCGTGACAACTGCATGCTTTAAGTTCATGATGACGACACTGTCCGCTACGCGTTCTGGTTCTGCAAGGTCTAGTTCGTTAGGTAATCCCGTTTTCACGGCACAAAAGCGGCAAGCGCGTGTACAGATGGCCCCAAGAATCATAAAAGTCGCTGTACGACGTGTCCCCCAACATTCATGGATGTTTGGACACCGTGCCTCTTCACAAACTGTGTTCAAATTGTTTTCACGCATTAACTTTTTCAAGCCTGTATATTGGTCATTCGTATTGAGCTTGATTTTAAGCCATTCGGGTTTTCGTTCCCTTTCAACAGGTGGTTTACAAGATGTCATTGCTGTCGCCTCCACTCTTCTGTTTCTTCTGTTGACAATGTATCATACTTTACGACTTGCTACAACATCGTGTAAAGACAAAACACCAGTCACAAGGACTGGTGTTTTGCCGTTAGACAGTTTGAGCTTGTGCTTTTTCTTTCATAGTCCAGAATACAAACAAGATAACAAGAAGCACAACAACTGTCCCTAGTCCAATCCATGCAGAACCTGTGAAACCAAGGACAAGGTATCCTATGGCCGCAATAACAGCACTAATGAGTGCATAAGGGAGCTGAGTTGTTACGTGATCATACAAATTAGACCCTGCTCCTGTTGCGGACATAATGGTTGTATCCGAAATAGGTGAACAGTGATCACCAAATACCGCTCCAGCTAGTACGGCAGATAATACTGGAAGCAATAACTCAGGATTTACAGCCATAGCTACATCTGCTCCAATCGGTATCAAGATACCAAATGAGCCCCAAGAAGTTCCCGTTGAGAAAGCCATGATGGCTGTCAGAATAAAGAGCAGTGCCGGCAAGATCCATTCCGGAATATTGTTGTTGCTCACAATCTGAGCAAGGTATTCTCCTGTTTTCAACTCAGATATCAGATACGTAAGAGCCCAAGCGAAAATCAGAATCAATACAGCAGGCATCATCGAACGGATTCCTGAGATGAATGCAGTTGAAATGTATCCAGCATCCGCTTCTGGGTTTTTACCAAACTGGAGAAGATAAAGAAGGAGAGCAACAGCCACTCCTGCTAATCCTCCGATTAATAGAGATTTTGGTACATCTGTATTTTCAAAAATCGTAAATAGGTTCCATGATTCTCCCGCTTGTTGACCAGTAATGAGCATCGCACCGACTGTAGCGACGATAAGGGTCACAATTGGGAACACAAGGTCTCTTACTTTTCCGTGGTTATGCACAGGGAACTCTTCTTTAATTTCCCCTGCTACGTCTTTCTCTGGGTCATACAACTGGCCCGTTTCTAAGGCACGGCGTTCATGTTCTTTCATTGCGAATAAATCGAAGTCCGTTGTAGCAACGAAGAATACCATTGCAATTGCTGCCACCACATAATAGTTCATTGGCGCCATCAAAACAAATGCTTCAAGTGGCGTATAAGCCACGATGGCGTAGGTAGTGAAAATCCCACCGAGTAAACTGATTAAATAGGCTCCCCAACTTGAGATCGGAGAAACCACACAAACCGGTGCAGAGGTCGAATCGATAAAATAAGCCAGTTTTGCACGCGAAATTTTGTGTGTATCGGTAATTGGGCGTGCAATTTGACCGACAGCTAATGCATTAAAATAATCATCGATAAAGATAAGTATGCCGATAAATGCAGTAAGCAATTTGGCTCCGCGCCGAGATTTGACGCGTTTCAAAGCCCACTCAGCGAAAGCACGACTCCCGCCTGAAAGAGTAACAAGAGCCGTAATGACTCCAAGACTCAGGATGAAGAGTATGATAAAGACGTTGTAAGCATTAAATCCTTCATCCCAGAAAGATAATTGAAACGCGGTCCATAAAGATGTGGCGGATTCAACGGGTGAAAAATTGTGAAGAATGAGAGCAGCGGATATAATACCGACTCCTAGTGATAGTAGTACTCGTCGTGTGATAAGTACCATTGCGATTGCCAGAATAGGTGGCAAAAGTGAAAAAATTGTGCTTTCCATGGGTGGTTCTCCTCCTTTTAGGCGTAGTTACAGGTCAAAAAAGTGAAACAAAAAACCAGCCTAAATAAACGATTAGGCTGGCATACACGGGAAGTTCCCTTAATTGTCTCGACTGACTGTAGCTCTCCATTTGCTCGATGCAAATGACAGTGTTATTTTTATTCAAAATAACCCCAATAGATGATGTGTGACGACATCTCTCCATTTCGGCAAAGCTTCCTTTTTAACACGATCTCAGCTGTCAAACTCCCGTATCATACTCTTAAGCTCTGCGGCCTCTACCTAGATAATATTTAGTTCTTCAATAGCTTATCAAGATTTTATACTTCTGACAACCCCCTATTTTTCACTTGGCTGTAGCGGAACTTCGATAGATGGAGCTCCATCCGGCCCTCTGTTGTAAATTTGTGGAACTTGCCCTTGAATGAGACCCATGGCCACCGGAATTTTTTGTTCCACAGTCGTCACTTTACTCGCAAGTGGAACAATGACCTGTACATTGACCTGAAGTAATATACTGACTTCCACATACGCATTATTGATACCGAACTCGCGGATCGAGGAATCGACTGTGGACTGGACACTCCCGATGACATGAAACCGAATAGGAATCTTCGGGCCCAGATTCCCGATGATAGGCAAATTCGCAGCTTGAGCAAGTGGCACAAAGAATACAACCCCACCCTCTTCTTCCATCGCCTGGGTGTCGTATTCTATATCTTTTAGATAAGGAAGACTGCTTAAGTCTCCTGCTTCCGCTTGTTCGAGATGAGACTGGACTAGACGATTGGTGTCAGATAAGACACGGTTGATAATTTCCGTGTTAAACCTCGTTGTAACCATGCTCTGCTGATCCCCTGGCACATGTTCAATGATTTCATTGACATCTAAGACATTGGCTATTCGTGCGTTGATGGCTTTACTGATGACCATTGATGCAATTTTATTTGTCTGCACTTCTGCATACCGCAAATACGTCGGTGTTAATTGGGTGTTCAAATACATCAAAAAAACGAGAATCCCCCCGATCACCCCCACAAGAAAAAGCGTCAGCCGCGGCATAGCGAACCAACGCTTGAGAGGTTTTCTCATCATTCGCATCACCTGATAGAGTATATGCGATACGCCTCTTACCTATTCTTTTTCTAACCTACCGGAAGCATAAGCAATGAATACATCTCGAATGGTTTCCGGCATGAAATATGTTTTCGGAAGTTCTTTAAATCTTGGAAAGAAGTAGCCAAATGTAAACATATCCACCGTGACGAGTTGATAGGTCCTTGTGAGTTCTAGAGGTTTATCTGCCACATAGTACCCCTCTTGCCTTTTTTCGAATCGGCGGAACAACAGGCGGCCAAGTTGTTTGCCACGGAAACCAAGCCCCTTGACTTCAAGTGTCGGCCATTTCTCATTTTGAGCAATCCTATAAGCTTCGATTAAGTTCGCTCCCGTGCAAGTAATCAGGCACGGATTTATCGGATGAGGAAGCAAGTCATGCATCATCTTGGCAGACACTTCTCCCGGAAATAAGTTTGTTAACAGAAGACCTGCCGGATACAGTGCACAATCGGCTCCTGTGTACGTGATCAGTGCATCGCCAAGTCGTTGGTTTAATGATGAGTCCATGGACAAATTCGGCTCAAGTAGTTCTTCGTTCATAAAGACAGGGATTTGTAAGAGTTCCTCGCCTTCTGCAGTAAGGCTTTCAAGTATTTCTATAGTCGACTCTGATTCCGTTACTTTGTTTGTAATGGAAATCAGTTGCGTGGTGATTTCTGAAGACGTGTGTGTAAAATCAATCGTGGCAATGCCTAAAAATTGCCCCCATTTTCCACCTGCAGATAGAGAAGTAGTATGCAACTTAAAATTGTTCGGATACGAATGATGGGTATGTGCCCCGAGGATTAACTGGATTTCTGGAAACCTTTCGGCAAGCTCTTCTTCATAACTTCGCCCGACATGAGCTAGGCATACGATGAGATCAACATTTCCATTGAACTCTTGTAGCATTTCTTCAGCCGCTTCGATAGGATTCGAGACATGCCATCCTAGTTGTTGATAATACTCGTCATAAGCTGCTGTAAGGCCAAAAAGGCCAATCCGTTTACCGCACGAAGTGGTATAAATGTGATAGGGCTGAACCCATTCTGGGCGATTGCCATCACTCGTAAAAAAATTGGATAACACGACTTGAAAAGTCGCATCATCGTATAAATGATCGAGTTGTTCATGAGAGAGTGTGATTCCTTCATTATTACCTATTGTGACATAATTGTACCCTACTTCATTCAGTAGGCGCACATTGCCTTTTCCAGCAGTAGCTTCTGTAAAGATATGTGATCGGTCTAAATGATCACCTAAATCGATCAGTAGGACTTCGTCATCCTTCGTTAGAGAGGCTTGAAAGGACTGAATCTCCGCGACAATTGTTGGCCAATTTTCAAAGTGACTGTGTAAGTCATTGGTATGTATGATATGCAGTGTACTCATCGATGACCTCCTACATAATACCTTCATAAATCGAACGAATGCCGAAGAGCAATAAGACGATTTGCAGAGCAACGACAAGGTGCTCTGAATTCAATCGTTGGTTTAAGTATGCTCCCACTTTTGCTCCGATATAAGCTGCTGGGATAACCGGAATGGTATAGAGCCACGGTACGTTTCCAAGTGAAATATGCGTCACGGAATTGACAAGTGCGGATAAAAAGATCATGAACATAGACGTACCCACTGCCAAATGTGGTGGGAACAAGAACAGTAGTATCATGGCAGGGACAAGCATCGCACCACCACTAATTCCAAAAAGTCCTGAGCTGAATCCGATTATGAAGGTAAGAAGCAGGGCAAACCAGATCGGGTAGCCATACACATACGTACCACGAGCAACTGTTAATGTCGTCTGTTTTCCATGATCAACAAACCAGCGGACCGGCTTCAAACACTTCCGAAGAAGAAGTAATATGGAGATAAATACCATCATTACACCAAAGTAAAGTTGGAAGGAGGGAAGGTCGAGCCCTTTGTTAACGAAAGCACCTATAACCGTTCCTGGAGCACTTCCGGCAAAAAAGATAAATCCACTTTTAAAGTCGACCGTATTCTTTTTCATATAGGCTAGAGTCGATGACAATCCCGTAAAAATCATCATGAGGACAGAAAGACCAACGACTGTCTGTGGAGTGATTCCTTCAAGCCACCCTATAGCGCCTAGATAGACGATTGCAGGAACCAAGATGATTCCGCCCCCTAAACCAACCAAAGCACCAACGATTCCACTAAAGAGACCCGCAGCGACTAATAATACCCATTCCATTACTCATTTCCTCCAAACAAATCTAGTTGTTTTGGTGCCAACCCAACAAATTCGACATCGAGTAGCTGTTGCAGTTTTTTTGCATTTTTTGCTGCATGTCCGCCGGAATTGTTATTAAACAGCACAAACGTCTGCTCTGCTTGTTTGCCTGCTTCTTCGACGGCTTTTCCAAGTTCATTTAATTCTTGTGAATTATAATCATAGAGATAGCGAATTTCACGCCAATTTTTTCGATTTACAGGTGTTTGCCACGCAGCAACATTTCGCCCATGAAAACGGAAAAGTGCTTTTGGTGCAGTCACTTCATTTATAAAAGGGATACTTCCTTCCCCGGATTGGGGTTCGTCGCAGATACTATGGATAAAGTGATGCTCACGCAAAAAATCAAATGTCTTATCTCTATACCGGTCTTCATACCAAGATTGATGACGAAATTCAATGGCGACATCGAATTCTTCTAATTGGTCGCGCAATTGTCGGAGGGTATCTACATTTTCCTTTGTACAGTCAAACCAGGGCGGATACTGCGCGAGAACGGCTCCTAGTTTTCCAGCCTCTTTATATGGACGAACCGCTACTCGGTATGCTTCAAATGCATCATCCAGTGAGTCAAACGGACTGTCCCCTCGCAAATGGCCGGTCAATTGTTGATAGGTTTTAATGATGAATTGAAAATCAGACGGTGTTTCCGTTATCCATTTATCATTGTTTCGTTTCGGTTGCACCGCATAAAACATGGCATCGAGTTCCACGACCGGAAAATGGGCGCTATAATCTTGCAGCTTTTGTTTGGAATTGCTTTGATAAAGATCGGGATGGTCTCCCCACCCTGTGAGTCCAATCTGAATCATACACTCACCTCTTCTTCTTAGTGTACCATTTTCATTCCCTATCTAGCTGCAAATGACACGTGGTTTACAAAATGGACAAGGGGGTATTTTAACGCTATAGAAAGTGCACATCTCGTAACTCATGCTAAGTGCTCTTATGTTGTAGGAGTACTTGGCGGGAGGTGACAAGATGGAAAGATTCTACGGAATCGAGGCACTTCTTGCTTATCTGAACCAGCAAGGAAATCATGATTTTTCAGAAGCAGAAATCTTATCTTTAATTGAAAAACGAGTGATTCCACATTATGTTTCCTTCGGTAAACGTTATTCGTTTCAAAAGGAATATATTGATAGCTGGCTCAGTACGTATCAAAAATAAGAAAATCCGGCCAAAAACCCTGGCCGGACCTTTTTGAACTATTTCACATCTGATATTGTAACATTTACAACCTCATCCGTATAATCTCCACCATTCCCTTTATTTTCATGGAATATCAGATCGGCTGTTTGAAATAATTCTTTAACATAAGGAGACTTCTTTCGATTTGGATTTTGTTGTGGTGACTCACTTCTATCAGAAGTTGTCCTTATTTTTGTACACAAAAAACGCGTCCCACAGAAAATTCTGCGGGACGCGCTTTTCTTCAGTTAGGGGCTAGGTTTAGTCCCCGCCTCTTTCAAACTTTATCCGATAGAACCTTCCATCTCGAATTTAATCAGACGATTCATTTCTACGGCATATTCCATTGGAAGCTCTTTTGTGAATGGTTCAATGAATCCCATAACAATCATTTCTGTCGCTTCTTCTTGACTTAATCCACGGCTCATAAGATAGAACAATTGCTCTTCAGAGACTTTTGAAACTTTCGCTTCGTGCTCAAGAGAGATATTGTCATTCATGATTTCGTTGTAAGGGATTGTATCAGACGTTGATTCATTATCCATAATCAATGTGTCACATTCGATGTTTGAACGTGCACCATGTGCATTACGACCGAATCGGACAATTCCGCGATACGTTACTTTTCCGCCTTGCTTCGAAATAGATTTCGAAACAATCGTCGAAGACGTGTTTGGCGCTAAGTGAAGCATTTTCGCACCCGCGTCTTGATGTTGCCCTCTACCTGCTAGAGCGATGGATAAGGTCATTCCACGAGCGCCTTCCCCTTTAAGAATACATGCAGGGTATTTCATTGTAAGTTTAGACCCAATGTTTCCATCGATCCATTCCATCGTACCGTTCGCTTCCACAACTGTACGTTTAGTAACTAGGTTATATACGTTATTTGCCCAGTTTTGAATCGTTGTGTAACGGCAGTATGCGTCCTTTTTAACAATGATTTCTACCACTGCAGAGTGTAGAGAATTTGTTGTGTAAACAGGCGCTGTACATCCTTCTACATAATGAACAGATGCGCCTTCATCAACGATGATGAGCGTACGCTCGAACTGCCCCATATTTTCCGAATTGATGCGGAAATAGGCTTGTAGAGGTGTGTCAACTTTAATTCCTTTCGGAACATATATGAAGGATCCACCCGACCATACAGCTGAGTTCAGTGCAGAGAATTTGTTATCAGATGCTGGGATAACTGTGCCCCAGTACTCTTTAAAAATGTCTTCGTTCTCACGAAGAGCTGAATCTGTATCTTTAAAGACGATGCCAAGATCCTCAAGTTCTTGTTTCATATTGTGGTAGACCACTTCTGATTCGTACTGAGCAGAGACACCTGCTAGATACTTTTGTTCTGCTTCTGGAATACCAAGTTTGTCAAACGTACGCTTGATTTCTTCTGGTACTTCATCCCACGAACGTTCTGTCTGTTCGGAAGGTTTTACATAATACGTAATCTCGTCGAAATTCAATTCTCCGAGCTCCCCACCCCATTGTGGCATTGGCTTCGAATAGAAAATATCCAATGCTTTTAGACGGTAGTCGAGCATCCACTGAGGCTCTGCTTTCATACGAGAGATTTCTTCAACAATTTCACGTGTCAAACCGCGTTTAGAACGGAAAATCGATACGTCTTTGTCATGGAAGCCATATTTATAATCGCCGATTTCAGGCATTTTTTTAGCCATTGTTTATTCCTCCGTTCCTTGATTTTGCTGGTGAACTCCCTTTTCCATCGCTTTCCACGAAAGCGTCGCACATTTAATGCGTGCTGGAAATTTGGAAACACCACTTAAAGCTTCAATATCTTCTAAGTCGATGGAATCATCATAGTCTTTCCCTGTCATCATGTCAGAAAAAATTTCGGAAAGTTTCATTGCTTCTTCCACCGTTTTTCCTTTAACAGCTTGCGTCATCATAGATGCAGAAGACATGGAGATGGAGCAGCCTTCCCCGTCGAATTTCGCATCATGAATAATGCCATCCTCTACTTGAAGGGTCAAATGAATTCGGTCCCCGCATGTGGGATTGTTCATGTCGACAGTAACTGCTTCTTCTCCAAGAGACCCTTTGTTACGTGGATTCTTATAATGATCCATAATCACTTGGCGATAGAGTTGATCTAAATTTGAATTAATAGACATCGTTGAAATACTCCTTTGCTTTCTGCAGGCCTTCTACGAGACGATCAACATCATCCTTCGTATTGTACAAGTAGAAACTTGCACGTGCCGTTGCGGAAACGTTGAGCCATTTCATTAAAGGCTGTGCACAATGATGCCCTGCACGAACTGCAATTCCTTGCATATCTAATACAGTCGCAACATCGTGTGGATGGACATCATCTAAATTGAACGTGACAATACCAGCACGTTTCGAAGGATCTTTCGGACCATAGATCGTCATTCCTTCGATTTCAGACATCTTTTCCATTGCATAGGCTGCCAGTTCATGTTCATGCTGCTCGATTTTATCAAGTCCGATAGACTCTAAGAAATCAATGGCGGCTGCAAGTCCAACAGCACCGGCAATGATAGGAGTGCCCCCTTCAAATTTCCAAGGAAGCTCTTTCCACGTAGAGTCATGGAGACCAACAAAATCAATCATTTCTCCACCAAATTCAACTGGCTCCATCTTCTCAAGATGGTGCTCTTTTCCATACATGACACCAATTCCTGTAGGACCACACATTTTATGTCCTGAGAATGCGTAGAAATCACAATCGAGCTGCTGCACATCTACTTTCATATGAGGAGCAGCCTGCGCTCCGTCTACAACCATGACGGCACCATTTTCATGAGCGATTTGCGTGATTTCTTGAATAGGGTTCATGACACCGAGAACGTTCGAAACGTGCATTACGGAGACAATTTTTGTCTTGTCCGTCACCACTTTTCGTACATTTTCAAGAGAAATCGTTCCATCCTCTTCAAGTTCAATGTATTTAAGTGTAGCGTTCTTACGCTTAGCAAGTTGCTGCCACGGAATAATATTTGAATGGTGTTCCATATAGGTGATGACAATTTCATCCCCTTCAGAAACATTCGCATCGCCATAACTTGCAGCAATCGTATTAATAGCTGTTGTCGTCCCACGTACAAAGACAATTTCCTTTGTCGAGTTCGCATTAATAAAGCCACGAACTTTTTCACGTGCGCCTTCATAGCTTTCCGTTGCACGATTTCCAAGTGTATGAACTCCACGGTGTACATTCGAGTTATCGAATTCGTAATACGCTTTTAAAGCATCAATGACCGACTGCGGTTTCTGCGAAGTGGCTCCACTATCTAAGTAGACAAGGGGATGACCATTCACTTCTTGATTTAAAATGGGAAAACTGCTTCGAATATCTGTATTCATTAGCGCACTTTCCTTTCAATGACCTCCGTCAGCTGCTTCTTCACACCTTCAACCGGAAGTGCACGTACTACAGGCGCTAAAAATCCATGAATGATTAAGCGCTCTGCTTCTTTCTTTGAAATCCCGCGACTCATCAAGTAGTACATTTGCATAGGGTCTACGCGACCAACAGAAGCTGCGTGACCTGCTGTAACATCGTCTTCATCAATTAAGAGAATTGGGTTTGCATCTCCACGAGCTTTTTCAGATAGCATCAAGACGCGTGATTCTTGTTCAGCGTTTGATTTCGAAGCACCGTGTTCGATTTTTCCAATTCCGTTGAAAATAGAAGAAGCGGAATCTTTCATGACACCGTGTTTCAGAATTTGACCTTCTGAATGCTTACCCCAGTGAATGACTTTCGTCGTAAAGTTTTGCTTCTGGTCGCCTCGACCGACAACCACTGTTTTCACATGTCCTTCTGAGTTGTCACCAACCAAGTGAGTCACATTTTCAAAAATCGTGTTGCTGTCATTCATCATGCCTAATGCCCACTCTATCACTGCATCACGGTCCGCAATTCCACGACGGTTCACATACGCTGTGTAACCTTTTGCAAGAACATCTACTGCACCATAGGTAATTTTAGCGTTGTCTTTCGCTAGAACTTCAGAAATAATGTTCGCTTGACCTGTCGCCGTTTCAAATGTTGATAAGTAGTTTTCGACATATGTCAATTTTGTATTCGCTTCAGCTACTACAAGTGTGTGATTGAAAAGAGATACATCTTCTTGATCTTGTACATAGATAACTTGAACAACTTCATTCACTTCTACACCTTGGGGAACATAGATAAATGCGCCACCGTTAACAAGTGCTGCATGGTACGCTGTTAATTTATGCTCATCGACTTTTACAGCATCTGTCATGAAATACTTCTTCACAAGGTCTGCATGCTCACGAATCGCTGTGTGAAGATCCGTTACAATGACACCTTTTTCTTGAAGTTCCGGAGAAATCGAAGAAAATGCAGGTGTATTGTTACGCTGAATATAAAGTGTTTTTTGATTATCTGAATCAATTAATGACTGAATTTCTGCAGGAAGTGCATCAAGCGATGCATATGCTTCACTTTCGATAGTATGGAGTGGAAAGCTTAAGAAATCCCAGCTTGTGATATTTGTTTTATCCGGTTCAGGCATTGGCAGTTCCGCTGCTTTCGCAAGAGCGTCTAAGCGGAAATCTGTCATCCATCCCGGTTCTTGCATTTTTTCAGAGTAAGTACGGATATCTTGCTCTGTTACCGCTAAAATCGTTTCAACCGTCATGCTGACTGTCTCCTCTCTTATGCTTCTTGCCCAACAGTTTCGTCTTCAATCCCAAGTTCCTCTTTAATCCAGTCGTACCCTTGTGCTTCTAGTTTATGTGCAAGCTCAGGACCACCGGATTTAACCACGCGACCTTGCATCATCACGTGAACGTGATCTGGCGTGATGTAGTTTAATAGGCGTTGGTAGTGAGTGATGATTAAGCTACCGAAACCTTCTCCGCGCATTTCGTTAATTCCTTTAGAAACAACTTTAAGAGCATCGATATCTAAACCAGAATCGATTTCATCTAAAATAGCAAATGATGGTTTGATCATCATCAGTTGAAGAATTTCATTACGTTTCTTTTCTCCACCTGAGAACCCTTCGTTTAAGTAACGTTGTGCCATATCTTGATCCATTTCTAAGAAGTCCATTTTGCTATCCATTTCACGGATAAATTTCATAAGTGAAATTTCATCGCCTTCTTCACGTCGTGCATTGATGGATGAACGTAAGAAATCTGCATTTGTTACCCCAGTGATTTCACTTGGGTATTGCATCGCTAAGAAAAGACCCGCTTTCGCACGTTCGTCTACTTCCATTTCAAGTACATCTTCGCCGTCTAATGTAACAGTTCCAGATGTCACTTCATATTTCGGGTGACCCATAATTGCCGAAGCAAGTGTTGATTTACCAGTACCATTAGGTCCCATGACCGCGTGGATTTCACCTGTATTAAGTGTTAAATTCACACCTTTTAAAATTTCTTTGCCGTCGATGGAGACGTGCAAATCTTGAATAACCAATGTTGACATTGTATACCCTCCATATCTTCAACTTTGAACGGAATGAACCCATTCTAAATTATTATCATTCTAATCTTACCGCAGAAACAGAGTCACTGCAAATCATTTAAATCCTTATGAATCCTGCATTTTCTCATTTTCAATTACAACTCTCTAATTGAGAATTAATATCAGCAATAAGATAGAAAGAAGCCTGTAGAATCAACATTCTACAGGCTTGTTAGACATTTTATTTATTATCCTCTGTGGGCTTGTGCACCGATTTGAGCTGCGATTCGCATGCTTTTTTCGTGGTCACGCTGGCGGCGTTGTTCCACTTTCATACGTAAATCTTCGCTTTGTCTCATTTCATCATAACCGAAACCGTGTGCATCACGAAAAGCTAAGTTCATTTTTTCCGTGTAAGGCTGTCCTTCTGGTTTGATAAGAATCATTCCCTTCAGTTAGTATCTTACGTTACTTAGTGTATACCCACTGAAACTCGAATGAAACTGATAAATGGAAATTTGGCCCTTTTGTCATAGTATAAAAAAAGCTGCCTTGCACGGGGCAAGACAGCTTCATTACCTTATTCAGTTACTGGAACGACAGATCCGCCCCACTCTTCTAAAATGAAGTTTTGGATTTCATCTGAGCGAAGAGCTTCTACTAAAGCTTTAATTGCATCGTTTTCCTCGTCACCTGCATTAACTGCAATAACGTTCACGTATGGTGAGTTTGAATCTTCAATCGCAATTGAATCTTCAATTGGGTTTAACCCGGCATCAAGTGCATAGTTTGAGTTGATTAATACTGCATCACCTTCTTCTTGTTCATACATTTGAACAAGAAGTGCCGCTTCGTAGTTTGGATCGAAGTTTAAATTCTTAGGATTTTCAACAACGTCTTCAATTGTTGCTGCTGTTTTTTCAACACCTTCTGCAAGTGTAATTAATCCTGCTTGTTCCAACATAGAAAGCACGCGACCATGATCTGGTACAGCGTTACTCATTAAGATTGTTGCTCCATCTGGAAGTTCATCTATAGAATCAAACTTTTTAGAATATAAACCGATTGGTTCAATGTGGATTCCACCTGCATTGACAAAATCATAGCCGAATTCACTGATTTGAGCCTCTAGGTAAGGAATGTGTTGGAAGTAGTTCGCATCTAAGTCGCCGCTATCTAAATCTTGGTTAGGTAATACATAATCTTGGTAAGCTTCAATCACAAGTTCAATTCCCTGTTCTTCTAAAATAGGTTGAACTTGCTCTAAAATTTCAGCATGAGGTACGTTAGAAGCACCCACTGTTAGTGTTGTGTTCTCTCCCTCAGCTCCTGAACCGCCTTCTGATCCACATGCTGCTAAAGTTAAAATTCCTGCTCCAAGTACCAATCCTGTTGCTAATTTTTTCATAAGTAAACTCTCCTCTGTTCTCTTGTTATCGTTTATCTAAGCGGTTTGTGATCCAGTCGCCTAGCCACTGAATGATAAATACAATGAGTAAAATAATGATGGTTGCGACAATCATGACATCAGTCTGATTACGCTGGAACCCATCCAAGAAAGCAAGTGTACCTAGTCCGCCCGCTCCAATGACACCTGCCATAGCTGTGTATCCAACAAGGGCAATCGATGTGACTGTAATACCAGAGACAATAGCCGGCATCGATTCGGGAAGGAGAACTTTGCGAATGATCGTCCATGTCGTAGCTCCCATAGACTTCGCAGCTTCAAGAACACCTTTGTCAATTTCTTTTAATGCAATTAAAACCATGCGTGCGTAGAATGGTGCAGCTCCAATAATCAGAGCAGGAAATGCAGCATTGGGTCCTCGAATTGAACCGAGTAAAAATTTAGTAAATGGAATTAATAAGATGATCAAAATAATAAACGGGATAGACCGGAAAATGTTGACGAGTGCGCCGGTCAACCAGTTCGCCATTTTATTTGACCATACCTGATGAGGACTTGTTAGAAAGAGTATAAGTCCGATGGCTAAGCCAAAAACAAATGTTAACAATGTAGAAATAGCTGTCATATAGAGCGTTTCGTAAGTTGCTTCCCACATCTTTGGCCAGTCCACATTTGGAAAGAGATTCTCAATCATGGTGTATGACCTCCGATTGTACTTTTTGCGCATGGAGGAAACTTAACGCTTCATCAATAGATAATGCGTCACCATCAATGTGTAGCAGTAATGTTCCTAGTGCGCCATTTTGAGTTTGTGTAATATTCCCTTGAACAATGGTCACTTCCAGTTCATATTGCTTGATTAAGCGTGCAATGAGTGGTTGATCGGTTTGATCGCCAACAAATGTTAAGCGGATCAACTTGCCATTCGGGTACATGTCTAAGAAGTGATCGACCGTATCTGAGTAGTGAGCACCATCAGAAATTTGTGAAACGAATCGTTTCGTAATCGCCTTTTGGGGGTTTTTAAAGACGTCGATGACTTTCCCTTCTTCGACGACTACACCATTTTCCATCACAGCGACGCGGTGACAAATCTTTTGGATGACGTGCATCTCGTGGGTAATCAGAACAATGGTTAATCCCAGTTGTTTGTTGATTGTTACGAGCAAGTCCAGTATTTGGTCTGTCGTTTCAGGATCGAGTGCAGAAGTGGCTTCATCACATAGTAACACTTCCGGTCGATTGGCAAGCGCTCGTGCAATACCGACACGTTGTTTTTGCCCTCCAGATAGCTGAGAAGGATACGCTTTTTCGCGGCCTTCAAGACCAACCAGTGCAACGAGCTCTTTTACTCGTGTATCGCGTTCTTCTTTGGAAACACCTGCAATCTCAAGAGGAAACGCAATGTTTTCTTCAACGGTACGCGACCACAGCAAGTTGAAATGTTGAAAGATCATACTCACTTTTTGCCGGAACTGTCTCATTTGTTTGGAAGACAGGTTCGATACTTCTTTTCCATTGACTTGAATGGAACCCGCTGTCGGACGCTCTAGTCCATTAAGTAAGCGGATAAGAGAACTCTTTCCTGCGCCACTGTAACCGATAATCCCATAAATTTCACTCTCTTGAATAGAGAGTGATACATTGTCAACAGCGACTACATGGCCAGTTGACGTTGTATATTTTTTAAAGACATCTTGTAATTGAATCATATGCGCGCCGCCTCCTTTCCTTGTTATTATCGGGTGTCTGGATTCAGCTAATATGCAAAAAGACCCTTTCTGCGCAAAGACAGAAAGGGTCATCGTTTATTCAACGTATATCCATTCTCTCATCTTCCAAAGCGCTAGCTTTGCGTGACTTGGCACCATTTCACTTTCGTGACGGTTGCCGGGCTTCATCGGGCACTTCCCTCCACCTCTCTATATAAGAGCGACGCATATTCAATTAGTATTATTGTCAGTAATCGAATAGTACCACAGCCGTTTTTATGCGTCAACTATTTTTTATCACAGAAATTTATTATGTTTCATTCATTTGTTCTAGTAGATATGGCACAGACTGAAATGCATATATTTTTAAGTACTCTCCTTGATCATTTCTAAGTAATAAACAAGGTACACTTTCTATTTGCTCTTCATGCATGAGCTCCGGCGCATAGTTGGCATTCAATTGCGGGATAGGCTGTTGAAGGACTTCTTCACATACCGTAAGCATCTTAGATGCGACTTGGCATGTTCCGCACATCGGCGTATAAATATAAAGCCATTTCATTTGCTCTTGTTTCCAGTCGGCATAGGTTGTTTCAATCACGATTTTCTCCACCTTTACTTGATTTAAAGTAGCAAATCACTGCGAGGATGACAAGGGAAATGCTTTCGTGAGATGGGACAGGTGGGAGGTTTGGTGTAGGAACGGCTCGTTAGTTGCGGTAACAGCCATATTGGTGCGGAAATCATCGCCATTGACGCGGAAACCGTCCTTAACCAGAAAAAAGCCCGCCAACTGGCGGGCCACACAGTATTAGTTAATGAATTCTTCGTACTGCTCAGCAGACAATAATGCATCGGACTCTCCAGCATCTGAAGGTTCTACTTTAATCATCCATGCATTTTCATAAGGAGATTCGTTGACGAATTCCGGATTGTCTTCTAATGATTCATTGACTTCCACCACTTTACCGCTAATTGGCGCATAAAGCTCAGAAACCGTTTTAACAGACTCTACGCTTCCAAAAGCGTCGCCTGCTTTAATTTCGTCGCCTACAGCTGGTAGTTCAACGAATACGATGTCACCTAACTCAGATTGAGCAAAATCTGTAATTCCGATTGTCGCTGTACCGTCTTCTTGCTTTACCCACTCATGGTCTTTAGAATAACGAAGTTCTTTAGGGATACTCATCATTAATCTCCTCTCGACATCTGCAATTTTCTCTTTAATAGTGACACAATTCAATCATTTCGACAAGCTCTTATTTTTGCCACACAGCCTCAAAATCCGCTTCCTTAAAGCCGACAGTCACTTTTTCGCCATCGGTAGTGAACGGACGCTTGATGAGCATCCCATCAGAAGTTAACACATCTAGTTTTTCCTCATGTGACATGTTAGAAAGCTTATCTTTCAAACCAAGTTCACGGTATTTCTGACCACTTGTATTAAACAATTTTTTCAATTCCAGTCCGTGCTTTTCTGCCATCTCTTTTACTAATTCACGGTTTGGGGGGTCTTCTACGATGTGATGGTATGTATAATCAATCCCTTGGTCTTTCATCCACTTTTCCGCCTTTTTACATGTTGTACATTTCGGATAGCCATACATATCAATTGCCATTTTGATTCCTCCTCTGGTTCAATTCTATGTTAAGTATACCGAGGTTTCGGGCAGAAGAAAATCCCTGCACGCGACAGTGCAGGGATACTATTTGTTAAACGATGTATTTTTCAGCGTCAATTAGCTTCACAGAAGCTTCACGCTTTTTCGTTACCAAGTTATATGGTGTGTTACGTGTCAATTTACGAAGTGCAGAGAGCATCATGCGCTGGTTATCGCCTTCCACTGCTGCAAGAAGTGTATCTTTCGCATACTTTTCGATCTCCTCGAAGGCTTCTTGGCAATAGATCTCTGTGTATAGAAGTTTTTGAGCTGCTTTGTCAGCCCCTACTTTTCCAAGAGCTTTTTCCGTACGTAGCACAGCTGATTCCATAGCAAATAGATTGTTCGCAATGTTTGCGATGTTCACTAGAACTTCTTGCTCTGCATCAAGTTTTGCACCGTATCGTTGTGCTGCCATACCTGCTGCAAGTAGACCAATCTTCTTCGCATTTTTCACGAGTACTTTTTCTTTTGCAAGTGGTTCGTCGCCCACTTCTTCCGGCATCATCATGAGAAGCTCTTCCTGCAGCTTCATCGCTTGTTGAAGGAGTGGTAACTCACCTTTCATAGCTTTCTTCAAAAACGTGCCAGGAACGATCATCCGGTTGATTTCATTCGTACCTTCGAAGATTCGGTTAATGCGTGAGTCACGATAGATACGTTCCACTTCGTACTCTTGCATAAACCCATATCCACCATGAAGTTGAACTGCTTCGTCTGCAATGTAGTCAAGAACTTCTGAACCGACCACTTTGTTGATTGAACACTCGATTGCGTACTCTGCGATTGCTGCAGCAACCTCTTTTCCGTCTTTTTGTGCTTCTTCTGAAAGTTCATTCATGCGATCTTCAAAGTACCCTACTGTGCGGTAAATCAAGCTCTCCGCCGCATAGAGTTTTGATGCCATCGTTGCAAGCTTTTGTTTGGTTAAATTAAACGACGAAAGTGGCGTCTTGAATTGTTGACGTTGATTTGTATATGCAATTGCGAGTTCAAGTGCACGTTTTGCGCCACCCACAGTACCTACCCCTAACTTATACCGACCAATGTTTAAGATGTTGAACGCAATGATGTGTCCACGACCTACATCACCTAGTAAGTTCTCCACAGGAACTTGGGCATCTTCTAAAATTAATGTACGAGTCGAAGATGACTTAATTCCCATTTTCTTCTCTTCCGCCCCTACTGAAACACCTGGGAAGTCCTTTTCTACGATGAATGCAGTAAACTGCTCGCCATCAATTTTTGCATATACAACGAATACATCAGCAAAGCCCGCATTCGTGATCCACTGCTTTTCACCGTTCAGTACATAGTGTGTACCTTCTGCATTTAGTTTCGCAGTCGTTTTCGCACCAAGTGCATCCGAACCTGAACCTGGCTCAGTCAATGCATAAGCGAAGATCTTTTCAGCAGTAGCTGAATAAGGTAAGTATTTTTTCTTTTGTTCTTCGTTCCCGAAAAGTACGATTGGTAAGGAACCAATCCCAACGTGAGCTCCGTGTGTAATCGAGAAACCGCCCGCTACAGACATTTTTTCCGCAATAAGTGCAGATGATACTTTATCAAGACCAAGTCCGTCATACTCTTCCGGAATGTCGGCTGCTAATAAACCTAACTCGCCAGCTTCTTTCAATAAACGGACCGAATGTTCGAATTCGTGGTGTTCTAAGTTCTCCACAACCGGAAGTACCGAATTTTTCACGTAATCTTCGGTTGTTTTTGCAATCATCTTTTGCTCATCAGAGAAGTCCTCTGGTGTAAATACACGGTCCGCCGTAATATCTTCGATTAAAAACGCTCCACCTTTTACTGCTTGTGACATAGTCATGTCCCCCTCTTATAGTATTTCAAATACGCCTGCTGCACCCATACCGCCGCCGATACACATCGTTACGACACCGAATTGCTTTTGTTGGCGTTTTAATTCATGAATCATTTTCAGTGTCAATACAGCACCTGTCGCCCCAAGTGGATGGCCAAGTGCAATAGCGCCACCATTTACGTTGACCTTCGTGACATCTAAATTTAATTGACGAATGATTTGTAGGGACTGAGAAGCAAATGCTTCATTAAGTTCCCAAACATCAATATCCTCAATCGATAGACCAGCGAGCTTCAATGCTTTCGGAATCGCCTCCACAGGACCAATCCCCATGACTTCTGGAGCTACGCCCGCTGTAGCAAATGCGCGGAACTTCGCAAGTGGCTTTAACCCTTGCGCCTCCGCCACTTCACGGTCCATCACGAGCACTGCTCCTGCACCATCAGATGTTTGAGATGCATTCCCTGCTGTAACTGTCCCGCGAACATTGAAGGCTGGTCGTAGTTTCGCTAATGTTTCCACAGTTGTTCCTTCGCGAACCCCTTCATCCATATCGAACAGACGTGTTTTTGTCGCGGCTTTATTTTTGCCATCCACAAAGTGATCTGTGACTTCGACTGGGACGATTTCATCTTTAAATTTACCTGCTGCTATCGCAGCCGCTGCACGTTTATGTGACTCAACAGCAAACGCATCTTGATCTTCACGGCTGATGCCGTACTTCATCGCAACTTGTTCTGCTGTATGCCCCATCCCCATGTAATATTGAGGTGCTGTCTCTGCAAGCTTTGGGTTCAGACGAAGTGTGTTGCCTGTCATCGGTATCATACTCATCGATTCGACCCCGCCCGCGATGATGGCTTCAGCATGACCGACCATAATTCGCTCAGATGCATACGCAATCGATTGTAGTCCTGATGAACAGAATCGGTTGATAGTAAGTGCTGGTATTGTATCTGGAAGGCCCGCAAGTGCACCGATATTACGAGCCACGTTCATTCCTTGTTCTGCCTCAGGCATCGCACAGCCCATGATCAAGTCATCTATTGGCCCTTCATAGCCTGCACGTTGGAGTGTTTCCTTTACCACAAGTGCTCCGAAATCGTCAGGACGCACATGGGCCAAAGAGCCTTTTTTCGCTTTGCCGATTGGCGTACGGGCTCCTGCTACTAATACTGCTTCACGCATTGGTTGTTTCCTCCTTTAGACGTTCGGTTAGTTACGAAGCGGCTTGCCTTTTACGAGCATGTGCTGCATACGCATCTGAGATTTTGGTTCTGCGACGAGGCTTAAGAAAGCTTCGCGCTCTAAGTTCAGTAAGTACTCTTCGTCTACAAGTGTTCCGTACGGCACTTCTCCACCAGCTAACACATACGCTAATTTTTTTGCAATCTTCATATCGTGGTCACTGATGTATCCAGATAAGCGCATGCCTTCTGCACCGACCAGCATGGTTGCATAACCTGGTGCACCAGATACCGGCACTTTCTCGCGTACAGGTGCTTTATAACCAGAATCATAAAGATGTAGAGCCGCTTGTTTTGCATCATAAAGTAAGTGATCTGGATTCACACTCACGCCATCTGCTTGATTTAAAAAGTTATTTTCGCGTGCTTCTTCACCGGAAGTGGATACTTTCGCCATCGCGATTGTTTCAAAGACCGTCGTTGCAACTTCTACATAATCCACTTTCACGTTGTTCGGAAGAGAACTCAAGTGTTTGATATATAGCTCTTTGTTACCGCCCCCACCAGGGATGAGACCAACGCCGGCTTCAACTAAGCCCATATACGTCTCAGTAGACGCTTGGATATGTGCGGTTGGTAAGCAGACTTCTGCGCCACCACCTAGTGTCATTCCGAATGGTGCTGCAACGACTGGTTTCGTCGAATATTTAATTTTCAGCATCGCTTGTTGGAACATGCGGACAATGAAATCAAGTTCAAAAATATTGTCATCTTGAGCTTCCATTAAAATCATGCCAAGGTTCGCACCCACACAGAAGTTTTTCCCTTGGTTTCCGATAACAAGTCCTTTATAGTTCTTCTCCACTTCATCGACAGCGAAGTTGATCATCTGAAGAATGTCTGGCCCAATGGAGTTGGACTGAGAGTGGAATTCAAGTAAGGCAATCCCATCTCCTAAATCAATCAGACTCGCACCACTGTTCTTTTTGATGACGCCATGTTTCTTTTTATATGCCTTTAAATCAATTGCTTTTTCACTTGTTGGCACTTGTTCGTAACCGTTTCCTGTGAAGAAGTACAGTTCACCGTCTTCTTCTTTATAGAAGGAATCAAATCCTTGATCAAGAAGTGACTGGACAAATGCAGGAATCGCGTGACCTTCTTCTTTCATACGACCCACTGATTTTTGGACACCGATTGCGTCCCATGTTTCAAATGGTCCTTGCTGCCAGCCGAAGCCCCATTTCATCGCTTGGTCGATGGCTACGATATCGTCTGCAATTTCACCATGTAGTTCTGCTGAGTAGCGAAGAACTGGATTAAAAATGTTCCACAGCAACTCTCCTGTACGATCCTTTGCGTATACGAGAGATTTCACCTTGTTCACTAAACCTTTTTCTTGCTTCGCCATCTCTAGTGAAGGCGTTTTCAATTTTTTCACAGGCTCATAATCCATTGTTTCCGGATTTAATTCAAAAATTTCTTTGTCTTTTTTCACAAAGAACCCTTGACCTGATTTAGCACCAAGCCACTTGTTCTCGACCATTTGCTTTAAGAATGCCGGTGGGTTAAATACCTCTTGCTCTTCCCCACTCGTTTGATCATAGACATTTTTTGCAACGTGCAGGAAAGTATCAAGACCTACAACATCTAATGTACGGAAAGTAGCTGACTTAGGACGTCCAATCACAGGTCCAGTAACCGAATCTACTTCCCCAACAGAGAATCCACGCTTTTGCATTTCGCGAAGAGTGACTAAAAGTCCATATGTCCCAATCCGATTCGCAATAAAGTTTGGTGTATCCTTTGCAAGGACCACGCCTTTTCCAAGAACATCTTCCCCAAACGACTTCATGAATTCAACGACTTCCGGTTTCGTTGTGGAAGCAGGTATCACTTCAAGAAGTTTTAGATAGCGCGGCGGATTGAAGAAATGAGTGCCCAGGAAATGAGTCTTGAATGATTCACTACGTCCATCAAGCATAGCTTCGATGCTGATACCAGATGTATTCGAAGTTACAATTGTCTCTGCTTTCACCACATTATCAATGCGTGCAAACAATTGTTGTTTGACCTCTAAGTTTTCAACAATCACTTCAATGACCCAATCGACTTCTGATAGCTTCTCAAGGTCATCTTCTAAATTTCCGGGTGTTATTAGGGCTAGATTCTTTTTCGCCGTAAGTGGTGCAGGTTTTTGTTTCAGCAATTTTTGCAAAGCACCTGCTGCGATTGAACTTCTGAATGCAGGCGTTTCTTTCGTCCACCCTTTAGCTGCATCAGCTGGTTGTACTTCACTTGGAACAATATCAAGCAAATAAGTAGCGATCCCACTGTTTGCTAAATGTGCAGCAATTCCTGACCCCATGACTCCTGATCCAATGACAGCTGCTTTTTTAATTTGATATGACACAGAATTGGCCTCCTTCTACTTTGAATGAATACTCATTCATTTTAAGGGTAAAAAAAATAGAACGCTCGTCTATGACTCTAGTGTAGAACATATTTTAAATTTTCGCAATACTATTGTTAGAGCATTGCATTTGTCTTTTAACCTAATTGTTGTAAACTAAAGGTACTAGATAAAAAGGAGTTGCCAACAATGGAAGCAATTAAAACAAAAGAACAATTTAATGAAGTCATTCAATCTGGAAATGAGGTATTAGTTAAATTCCAAGCAGGCTGGTGTCCGGACTGCCGTCGTATGGATATGTTCATCGACCCGATCGAAGAAAAGTATAGCAAGTATACATGGTATGATGTGAACCGTGATGAGCTTCCTGAAATCGCTGAAAAGTACGAAGTGATGGGTATTCCAAGTCTACTGATTTTTAAAGACGGTAAGAAAACAGCTCATCTCCACAGTGCGAATGCTAAGTCCCCTGAACAAGTGACTGACTTCCTAGAGTCGGTAAACGAATAGGAGAAACTCATGACGACGGAACAAGAAATTATCAAGTTACGTGAGGACCTGGAATATTATAAAAGCATCGTCTATTCGATGTCTTCACCCATTATTCCATCCATTGTACCTGAAACAATATTAGTTCCTGTAGCAGGTTATATTTACCGAGAACGTTTTAACAATATTCAATCGTCTACTTTACATTATATTTCCGAACACCGAGAAGTTGAAAATGTGATTTTTGATTATACAGGAGTGTCGACTGATAATCTTTCTTCAATGGATTACAATGAATTAGCTATGGCGATCTCCAATTTAAACAGTTCATTAAAACTGATGGGTATCCGCCCTATTTATGTTGGCTTTACCCCTCGTCTGATTCAAGAAATCGTTCGTGCAGGTGTCCACGTAGAGATTGAGACGTTCCAATCTTTCCGTTCCGCCCTTCAAGGACTTCTAGCAGAAACAAACAAGTCTCTCTAAGCGCACCTTATTGGGTGCGTTTTTTTCAATCTGAAAGAGGTGCTGAACTATGAAGAAGATACTTCAAGTAGAGGGTATGTCACAATATCACGCATCCATCGATACCGCCTATCACTCATCTGCTTGTGGACCTGTCACTGCCTATATCATTGCTCGCGAATTAGGTAAAGAACAATGGACCGTGAACGATTTCTACCGGCAACTAAAAGGAACACGTATCGGATTGTTTACACACCGGATGATTCGTTATATGCAACGGTTCCTCGGCCCTTCCTATGACGTTCAGCGTTGTTCGTTAAAAGAAGCTTTATCTGAAATTGATCAGGGCCGAATCGTTGCGATGAAATTTGATAAGTATTTTTCATTCAGATGGTTCGGTACGTTTAGCTTTTCCTACCACTGGGTTCCTCTTATTGGCTATGAACTCGAACAGGATCAATTGTACCTGTACATCCACGATAACGGCGGACGCAATCGCAATAGTCGAGTACGGAAAATTCCGTACGGTCCAAATCATGAGATTATAACGTTCATTCGGTTTACACCTTTAAATTAAATGACGTAGCACTTGACGATAGCCGTGTTCGTTACAAAAATCTCTTGCACTTGCAGGAGCTTGCTCCCAATATAAATCATTTAAACTTACGTCAATTGGCACATCATTGCGAATCACTGCCAATTGTTTGGATACGTGAAGAAGCTCACCCGCTTCTTCTATTTTTTTTCGCTGACCTGGTTTCAACTCGTGAAGCGATGCTAGCACACCGTCTACGTCCCCATAAGTTTGGATAAGTTGTAGTGCTGTTTTGGGTCCAATCCCTTTAACTCCTGGATACCCATCACTGCTATCCCCCATAAAGGCCTTTACATCCGGAAACTGCTGAGGAGCAATGCCGTATTCGTCTCGGAATCGTTGCTCGTGATACGTATCATAAATAGAGAAGCCTTTTTTTGTGAACTGTAACGTCACATCCGGACGTAATAATTGAAGCAAATCCTTATCTCCACTCACAACCGTGAAATGTGCTTCTTGTTCCCATTTCTGAAGGACAGAGGCAATTGTGTCGTCCGCCTCCATTCCCACGACGCCTAAATTGATCCAGCCGAGTTCCTTTGACAACTCTTGGGCCATATCAAACTGTGGCACCATTTCCTGCGGAGGGGCAGGGCGATTGATTTTATAGCCCCCGAATAAGTCATTGCGGAATGTATGCATGCCCTTATCCCAGGTGATTACGACATGACTCGGAGCAAAGAGACCCCTTGCTGTTAGTACGTGTCGTGCAAATCCCTGAACAGCATTCGTAGGTAAACCTTTTTCATTCATAAAGTAGTTTCCTGACATCGCTGTCGCAAAAAATGAACGGAACAAAAGCGCCATTCCATCGATGACGAGAACATGTGGTTTTTGCATGTGAATTCCTCCCTATCTCCTCTTAGTTTAACGCAATTCAAAGAGTGGGTATAGGGAGTCATTACAAGTGGAAAGTAGGAACTCACATGCATATACATAACGGCAAGTTATACTGGCCCCAGACAACTGAACCCTTTGAACCTCAACCAGTTCATGAGCAATTAGAGTGGTATGATGTCGTCGTCATCGGAGGTGGTATGTCAGGCTCTTTAACTGCCTACCAACTCGCAAAACAAGGAAAGACAGTTGCGGTCGTCGACAAACGACAATTTGGAACGGGAAGTACGAGTGCGAATACAGGACTTCTTCAATATTCGAACGATATCATGTTGCACGAACTCATCGATCAAATCGGCGAACGGCCGGCTGTCCGCTTTTATGAGCTCTGTCTAGAAGCCATGGACCAACTAGACCAAGTAGCAGGTCATCTATCGGGGCGTGCGGATTTCATTCGTAGGCCAAGTATTTGCTACGCCAGTTCAGTAGAGGATGTCCCGAAGCTTCAAAAAGAATTTGAAACACTTTCGAAATACGGCTTCCCATGTGAATATTGGGATCAACAGCAGTTCGAAAACAATCTTCCTTTCTCTAAACCTGCAGCACTCATTACTCATCAAGATACTGAAATCAATCCACTCAAATTTGTACAAGGTGTGTTACGTTTAGCAGAAAATCATGGTGTCCACCTCTACCCTTTTACAGATGTAGAAAATGTCTTAGACACATCACAAGGAATTGAAATACGAACGTCAACGCATCTATTCCGGGCAAAACAAGTTGTTTACACGACAGGGTATGAGACCGTTCCTGTAGGAGAACGGATTGGTGCTGACATTAATCGTTCGTATGCGATTGTCACTAAGCCTGTTGAAAAGATCAGCGAATGGCATGAACGCGCGTTGATTTGGGAAACGAAACGGCCCTACCTTTATATGAGATTAACGGAAGAAAACACCGTTGTCATTGGTGGTCTTGATGAGGACAAACCGGAAGCACCTTTTTCAAATGAACTCCTCGAGGAACGCGGCCAAAAGCTGCTTGATGCACTCCATGAACACTTCCCTGATCAGACGTTTGAGATCGATGCTTGTTACGCAGCGAGCTTTGGAGAATCCATCGATAACTTGCCATTCATTGGCGAACACCCGACGAAGCCGAACCATTATTATTTATTAGGTTATGGTGGGAATGGAACCGTTTATAGTATGCTCGGTTCTGTGATTCTTGGAGATTTGATGAACGGAAACGTCAATTCGGATGCGGAGATTGTTCAATTAAACCGGAAGTGCGGCGTGCGATAATTGGTAGAAATCATGAAGTGTATGGCTTTGCATACCATGTGTTTCATGAAGAAAGTGATAGTGACTCAGAATGTGATCAAGCTGTTTTAAGCTTTCTTTCGGGTACTTAGCGAAATTATGTGGATGCCACCATAAGTGATAGCTATTTCCTGTGACAGCTGCTACAGAGAGACTTTGACAGATACGGTCCACTTTGCGATGTTCTAAATAAGAAATGGGCTGGATGGGCCGGAAGAAGCGACTATAGCTAATTTCCGGTCCCTTTTGGTGAACAAAGTGGTGCCCTGCAAGCGGGAAATAATGGTCGGCTAGTCGCATGATGCGTTTTAGATGCCCATCTTTCCTAGAGGAGTTCACTCGGTAAAGCCAGTGAGAAGGATTTGAACGAACAATGGGAAGTCCGGCTTCTTGGGCAATCTCTACTGCTCGGGGAAAGTGCTGATTCCTCGGAAAAATAAGTGTCTTCGCCTCGGGAAGCCATTTCTTGCACAGCTCCAAGTCTTTCCGAAATGCCTCTTCATAAAATGGAAGTTCCTGCGCATAAAAATGACTAAATGTATGACAAGCGATTTCTTGCTCAGGTGCCTTTCGTAACTTCTCTACAATCCCTGGTGCAACAAAGCCTACCAACGCGGCTCCTATTTCTTCACGAATCCCTAAAGGGTGGCAAGATTCACGTTGATATTGAAAAGGAATGGTGGTGAGTTCCTCGATTAATGTCGGAGCATCTGGGCAAGCAAGTGCACCTACAACGGCCCAGGTAGCTTTTACATGATGCTGTTGAAACAGCCCCAGCATCTCTTCAATAACTTGAGGTATATTACGAACTTCAGCTGGAGTCAGACGATACGGTAGGTCATAGAATCCCCACTGTAGTTCAACATCTAGTGAGATTAATAAGCTACTTGGCGGTACTTTGTTTCCTCCTATCGAATCCATTTTAGAATCTTGCCATGATTTCGTACCCACTGGACCACTTCCGGTGACGATTTCAACCTGTGAATAAGGTGTTGATGAAATAAAAATCGTTGATACCCAAATTTCCATTTGTGCGGACTGCAAAGGATGGTTTCTGTATATTCCTCTCGACTAGCCCATTGTTCTTTATAAGCTTCATACCCTACACTAAAATCCACCAATGTTTTCCCTTTCGCTTTCCAGTGCCTTAAGCTCTTTTCAAGCAGCAGAAATCCAGGTGCGTATTTTGAATAGTCCGAGTCAAAACCTGTCCAATAACCAATGACACCATCAGCCATTTCAAAGTCGTACTGAAAAGCAATCACTTGTTCCTCGATTTTAAGTCCAAAAGTATGGACTTGAAAAGATTCCCCGCCTTGTTGCCAAACGGACTTTAACCACGCTTGCTTTTTGGGGTCCATTAGTCCACTTGTATCACGGCGCGTCTGCCAGCGTTTTTGATGAACCGCAACCATTTGTTCAAATTCGGAAACCTGCAACTCAACCAGTTCTACTTTCCCGATTTTTTCTAACTTCTTTTCTCTTCTGCGTAATGTATGATGCTTTCGTTTTCTCGCAAAATAGTATTCATCCAATGCGTCTTCTGTAACTTGTAGGACAGGAACGTGAAAGATTTTAGAAGCTTGGCAAGATTCTTGAAGCGCCTTACTGAATTCTCTGTCGAGCTCACTCCAAGAACGTAGACCCTTTAGAAGTGCGACGGATCCGTGGCGACTAAGCCAGTCCGAAAAATGACTAGTCACATCCCTTACATTCTGAAGATTACACACAAAACAGATATAATTAAAATCGCGGGTACACAAGGTGGAATAGGTACGGAATCCTGTACGTTTCAGAGGCAGGATAGCGATTGTTTGGTGATGCAACCGAAACTCTAAAACGAGCGAACAATCGTCCATTCGACTATGAAATAATTCCCAACTCTGAAAGGGGCAGTCGTCTGTTTCAAGAGCTCTCCAGGAAGATTCTAATAGTAGCCAGTCCGATTTCGATTTCCAACGTACGACTATCATTTCTTCTTGGCTACTTCGGAGAGAAGGTCTTCGGTAGCCCGTATCATCTGGTGGAATGTAAAGTGTTTGCGGAAACGTTGATACCCCTTCTTTCCCATAATCTCCAACTTGTCTGAGTGCTTGAAAACATAGTCTAAATAAGGCTGAATTGTCTGGCGGACAATGT
The DNA here is from genome assembly GCF_042649045.1 of Chryseomicrobium palamuruense. Lineage (NCBI taxonomy): Bacteria > Bacillati > Bacillota > Bacilli > Caryophanales > Caryophanaceae > Chryseomicrobium > Chryseomicrobium palamuruense. The sequence goes on from NZ_JBHSEF010000022.1 coordinate 62,418, forward strand.
ACCCGGTCTGCCCTTCTTCAATGATTGTTTCAATCCCATTTGTCGCTGAAGCAATAATGGGTTTTTGATGAGCCATGGCTTCTAGTAGGACCAGTGGAATCCCTTCAGACTTTGATAGCAAGACAACCACATCACATTCTTCATAGAATGGATGAGGATCACTGACCTCGCCGTGCAGCTTAATACGGTCCGCAAGACCTAATCCGTCTATGCGCTTGGTGAGCTCATGGTCGAGCGTTCCCGTCCCCACAATATCTAGCTTCCACTTTGAGTCAGTGAAGTTGGCAAGAGCTTCAATCAAGGGTAATGGATCTTTGGGTGGAGAAAGCCTTCCGACCCACAAAAGTCGAAGAACATCCGAATAATTCTCTCGTACTAAAATTGGTTTTTCATGAATCCCGTTGGGAATGATCGCACATTTGCGAGCAGGTAGTCTCATCGTTTTCTGGTCATACTTGGTTAAAAAAATGTATCGGTCTGTTAGTGTTGAAAATAGTTTTTCATGAAGGCGTCCAAGGATGCGCATCCCCCGAGTAGCAGTAGTCACATAGGATATTCCGTGAAAGGTATAGACGTTCGGAATGCCGGTACCTATTGTAGCGAGTCGTCCGATGGTTCCTGCTTTTGTTGAATGAATAGTGAGGACATCTGGTTTTAGTCGACGTAAGTTCTGTCTCGTTTCCCAGACCGCCTTCCAATCTTCATGCAAGGATACGTTTCTTTTTAGATGTGGAATCGTATGCAGGTGATAGGCTCCCTTATAGACACTATCTGGGGCCGTCAGTACGTGAACGTCATGGCCTTTTGTAGCCAGTGCTTCTGCTTGTTGATGGACGACTTGTTGCGCACCTCCAATGTGTTGCATATGTGTGATTAAAAAAGCAATTCGAATGATGCCTCCCTCCCCTTCCTATAGCCATCCCTATAAAAATCCATGCATGTCGCCAGTGCAATGTATCAATCACCATATTCATGATAATCAGGCTGACGATAAATGCCAGCCCTACTTTGCCCAGTGTTTCTTTTGTCTTGACCAGTTTCATGAATAGAAAACCTATGGCAATAAGATACCCAATCAGACCAAGGAATCCATTTTCAAGCAAGACTCGAACATACGTCTGATGAGGTGAGTGATGCAGCGCTGCTTCGGCTTCTCCTGCCCCAATGCCAAAAGGGTGCTGCCACGCAAGCTGTAACGCCTCCCACTGAACTTGAAAACGAGTCAAATCGTACACTTGCAACGTGTATCTCTCTGTCCCCAGCCAAAGATAACTTCCTATGCCCAAACACAAAACAAACGTAAGAAATTGACTACTTCGAGACATTTCACGCCACTTAAGTACGAGCGGAATGACCATACATAGAAGTGCGATACGAGATCCAGTAAAGTAAATGGCACCGCCAACGAGACACATTCCCATCACCCGAACGATAACGTTCCATCTCATGTCATACATGAACCAAAAGAAGGAAAGTAATAGATACGACGCAAAGACATTTGGATCTTTAAAAAATCCCTTCAAGCGGTCATAATACATAAGATGTCCAGAAGCATCTGGAAATAGATACAGAGTTATAAACATGGCTGCCAACATAATTATATGGAAGCCTGCAAAACAGCGGAGCAACCTTTGTGTCTGCTTTTCGGTATAGGCTGACATCCATTTCGAGTAGACAAGCAATGACAACACACCATAAAATGTGATGCTCCCATAAAAGAAGACATCCATTGTTACGTGATAAGTAAGATGCGGCAAGAGATGACTGGCTAGGAACCAAAAAAGGATGAAGGGATAGACTTGAAATAGCAGCAAGACTGTAGAAATTTGTATGAGTAGATAGGCCGCGAACAAACCATCACTGATGGCGGGTTCGTTTATGACAAAGAACTGGCTGAACAAACAAAGAATTAAGAGGGCTGACCCACAAGTTGTATAAATTGATGAATGTAATAGACGAGACAACAAGCTGTGAATAGTGCGCCTCCTAAACAAATCACTTGTTCATAAGACATTGGGAATAAAACAACTGCAATTATACAGATGACACTGATAGCTAGACCTCTTCCCAGTTCGCCTCGGCAGATCGTAGTCCACTGCCCTTTCATCATCAATAGTGTTCTTAATGGAATCGACCATGTCATGCCTAAACAAAGAGGAATATAGAGCAGGAACAAAGGCAGGACTCGGTCCCATTCCCGAAGGATCGGAAATTGTAGGATGAAAAGTAATCCAATTATCGTGCTGACAAGAAGTATCAATGTATAAAATACGAGGTTCAAAACTTGTTTCTTATAAAATACGAAAGGTTTTAAAACGGTATTTTCCAACGTATCGCTTATAACCAATTGGTAGGATGTATAGCCAATCAACTGCTCCGTAAATCCAGCAATACGTTGGACAAGAAAAAAGACAGCCCCTTTTTCCGGACCCACGCTTAGCGTCAAAATAAGAATCGGTGCATACATAGATAAAGCAGTACCCAGTGAAGAGACATTCATATAAAATAGTGGTTTTTTGAACCGTTGTAATAAAGAAAAGGCCTCTTGACGTGTGAGTGTCACAGGTGGACTTTTCTTTTTTAGACGAATGAAATGGACAATCTTACCGATTAAATCTCCTAAGACCAATCCATAAAAATTAAATGAACAAACCAATTGACCAAGGATTAATAAGAATGAGCCTTGGACGCGAGAAGTAGCGACTCGTTTTTTCTGTTGGTGTTGTAATGCGTAAGGAATCAATAACAATGTTAGAGAGAAAAAATGCGAGAGGGCGGTCACAAGAACCGTCATCACAATGTCACGAAAATACATATACGCAATAAAAAAGACAAACACAGATTGGTATCGCTGAACCCAACAACTTAATTGAAAGAAGCGTTCTTGCATCTCCGGGTTCGAGAGCATCAATGCGTCAATTCGTAGTCCAGCAAAATAACCAGCACTATAGACAATAGCAAGCCCTGCCCCGTACATCCCCACGGCTTCCGGAGAATACAAAAGAATCGAAAAAATGGTCGACAACACCATCAACAATTGACTGAGCAGCGTAGACTGCGCAAATCGCAAAGATGATGAACTTAATTTCAACGAACGAAGCGTCTCCAAAATGAGTAACCAGCGCAAAACAAAAATGTGATGCCAAGTATCCAAATACAACTTCTCTGCCAAGGTAGTAAGTCGATTCGTTGTGGCTGATGTTCCTCTATATTCGTCAATAATTGTACGTTCTGCTGGCGGAAAATTTGCTCACTATCCTCCAGCCACTGATTGCTTACGCACAAGGCCAGCTCTTTTACAGTACGTTGATCTTCATCTCTTATACGGACGGTAACTAAATAATTTCCGGGTTGGGTATCAATTTTAATTCGTTTTCGAACAGTGGTTGGTGATTCATCAGATACAGTGGATAGAAAGGAATGACTGAGGAGATATTTTGTGTACGTATTAATAAATGCTTGATCCATCTGTTGCTGCTCATAAGGGCGTTCCGTCTCAGTGGTCAATACAACAAATTCAAGTTCCATTTCAAAAATTGGCTTGTGGGTTAGATAGAGAATGGTACTTCCCAGTGCACAGACGACTAACCAAAGAGTGAGTAAAAGCCAGACCAAACTATTTTTCATGTTTCATCACTTGCCTCAGGAAGTAATGGATGGTCTGAAGAAAAATCCAACAATCCAATCGCCAAGACATATGCTGCACATAGAAGAGATCATAACGTATTTTTTGGTGATATTTGATTCCTTCTTTTCCTCTCACTTGCGCAAGCCCAGCTAGCCCAGGTCGCGCATTCAATCGTTTTTGTTGTTGAGGGGAGTAGCACTTGCTCAGTTCGATCATCTCCGGTCTCGGGCCAATAAAGCTCATATGACCCATCACAATTTGTGTGAGCTGAGGTAGTTCATCCAGCCCACTTCTTCTTAAGAACCGTTGAATAGGAGCGAGTTGCGAGAGGTCCGGCGACGGAAAGATAAAGTCGGCAGGCACTCCTTGATAGGTAAACTGCGGGTCCGAATACGTGACGGGTAGAGTGCGTAGCTTCCAAATCAGAAAGGGCTTTCCAAGGTAACCTGCTCTTTGCTGGATATAAAAGAGAGGTCGGCCTTGCACGAAGTAAAGATACAAACACAGAATGAAGAGAAATGGACTAAATAATAGAAAGAACACGAGTGAACCTGCGAGGTCCGCACCACGTTTCCAGTGGAGATAACTCACGCCTCAACTCCTCGAAACAATGTATGCCAAGACATAAAAAAAATCCCTACTCAGAGGGATTAAGTTGATGATGTATCACTTTCTTAAGACCTTCCATTTCAGAAGCCCCAAAAAAAGATTGAAAATCGATATGATCGAGCGGATGACCCTGTGGAGTATTCAACGTAATTGAGATTTTTTTTACCGTGGCGGCTGTAGTTTCATCTAAGACAAGACGATAATAAGTTTGACGGAGATTGTTCATAATCTCTGTCCCCTTTTCCATGGAAGGGACTATTATCACTTTCGTTTCTACTAAAAAAGTAATGAGTAGATAACACATAATGAGTACTTTCGCATCCTTTATTTATGAATATTTTCCTTAGAATACCATAGAACACTTTAAATTAATAGGGAAAATACTAATAAGTATATATTAAAAATATGATATTCTATAACGGCAAGTATCAAATGGTGATGGCATCCTGAGAAGATGTAGGGCTAAATTTCTAACTAGTACGACAATAAAGAAAATGCTTGCAAATATATGCTTCGTAAAGAGAAGGATTTGGGTAAGATTCATGATTACAACCATGTTGCTATAGCGACTAATCACAACTCGTATGAGCTATCCGTTTGATTCTGCGTCTTCTTCAAATACGCTTCACGCAATTTATCTAGCTGTTGTTGTTTAGTAGATGTGGCCGGCTTGCTTTCTCTTGATACTTAGCAGCTGCCACTTTACTTTTGGCATCCAGTTGATATTTTCCCATTTTGTTAACCTACTTTATCTAATCATAATTTTATCAGGTACACTACTGTTGTTCTAGTTAAACTTCTCTGGATTAAAAATACAGATAGATTATTGACATACTTCTCCATTGTTTTTTATTTTTGGTTTATTGAGATGCATAAGGCCTTGTCCCAAGACCAAAAACCGCTCTAGAATTTTGGGTATGCCTATTCAAAGGTATTTGTGTTTTTCTCAATTAAATCAGAAGTAAGATGTCTGCAGTTTCAATTTGGCACCTATAATGAAGCCCCAGGCTGTTTTTTTATTTTGCCTTCAAGTCGCGAAACAAGCATTTTAATTGTGAATCGCCGATAATAAAAAAGTATTTACTGAAAGGGCGGCTTTTACGCCCTAAACCGAAGGAGTGTTAGGATGCAATCAATCAAAGGAAAAACAGCCATTATTACAGGTGGAGGACGTGGCATCGGCCGTGCGACGGCCATCGCACTCGCTAATGAAGGGGTCAATGTCGGTTTGATCGGCTTGAACCAGGAAAACTTGGATAAAGTATCAGTAGAATTGCAAGACGCAGGCGTTAAAGTAGCGACCGCATCAGCAGACGTTTCGGATCTTGCAGCAGTCGAGAAAGCAACCGAACAACTCAAAAACGAACTAGGCAAAATCGATATTCTGATTAACAATGCGGGTATCGGAACATTCGGCGGCTTTTTGGACTTGTCTCCAGAAGAATGGAAAAACATTGTTGACGTCAACTTGATGGGCGTTTACAACGCAACGCGCGCCGTGCTCCCGGGCATGGTCGAGCAAAAATCGGGCGATATCATCAACATCTCATCCACTGCCGGTCAAAAAGGAGCCCCGGTCACAAGCGCCTACAGTGCTTCGAAATTCGCCGTAATGGGACTTACTGAATCATTAGCACTCGAAGTGCGCAAGCACAATATCCGCGTGACTGCTATGACGCCAAGCACTGTCGTCACCGACCTTGCGCACGAGTCCAACTTGATTACCGGCGATGCGGATCGCGTCATGCATCCGGAGGATCTGGCCGACTTGATTATCGCTAGCTTGAAACTGCACCCGCGCGTCTTCGTCAAAAGCGCAGGGTTATGGTCGACCAACCCTTCTTAAACACATAAAAAGAAGCCGGCATCCATGGAAATCCATGAGTGCCGGCTTTATTCATATCCACACCGTCTTCTTCTGTAACTTCAACTACGTCCCCTTAATTGGCTGCAGTAATCTTGTAAATCGTACCGCCATCAGTAATTGCAACCAACGCACCATCCTGCGTTACAAGAATATCACGGAAACGTTCGCCTTCATCAGATAAGAGACGTTCTTCTCCAACGATGATGTCATTTTCAATAACGACACGGGCAATATAGCTCGATGCTAAACCACCGATGAACAAATTGTTCTCCCATTCCGGGATTGCGTCATTGTCATAGAATGACATCCCACTTGGCGCACTTGTTGGATCCCAATAATAGACGGGTTCAACAAAGCCTTGCTCTTCGTGTTCTGAAATACCACCATTGATTAATTCACCAGAGTATTCGATACCATACGAAACGATTGGCCATCCATAGTTATTACCTGGTTGTATAATATTTAGTTCATCCCCAGCTTGAGGACCGAATTCAACAATCCACAAGTCTCCTGTTTCAGGATTGAAATCGATACCCTGAATATTCCGGTGACCATAGCTGTAAATACCACCAAGGGCGCCTTCCTCTTCAATAAATGGATTCGAATCTACTGGTTCCCCGTCTTGTGTAATGTGAATGACTTTCCCTAAATAAGCATCTAAGTCTTGGGCACGTTCCCGAATCGGATCATCTGAACGCTCACCTGTGGTTAAGAATAAGTTGCCTTCTTCATCAAAGATAATACGTCCACCATAGTGTAAGTCTCCTTCATAGGAAGGAGTTGCTTGGAAGATGACTTCGAAATTTTCAAGGGAAGTCTCATCTTCTGATAAAACCCCTTTCCCGACAGCAGTCAAAGTACCGCCTTCAACATCTTGGGAGAACGTCAAAAATACGAGCCTTGATTCGTCAAAATCTGGTGCAACGGTGACATCAAGTAAACCACCTTGACCTTCGCTGTTTACTTCAGGTGTACCTTCGATTGGTTCTGAAATAGAGTTCTCATTAAGATTGACTATAAGAAGTTCTGCTGAACCTCTTTGCGTGACAAGTAAGCGGTTTGGTTCAAACTCTTCCATACCCCATGACACATCCAGGCCATCCGCAATAATTTCCACGCTTAGTTCTGTTTCAGTCGTTACTGCAGGAGCTCTTGTTTGTTCCGGAAATGCTGGCTCAAACTCTGTCACTTTTGGTGCAGTTTCTGCAGATGTATCTGAACCTTCATCAGTTCCCTCATCCGTACTTTCCTCTGTTGTAGCATCCGAGTCATCCATTGGTTGTTCGTCTGTCGTCTCTTCATTGCTACATGCTGCCAATGCTAGTATAAAGATCAGCATTGCTAAAAACATGAATCTTGACCACTTAGCTTTTGTCATTGTTTTGCCTCCCCTATTCTAAACTATTTTTGTGAAAATACTAATTTCAATCTGCTACTATCAAGATTGAAACTTGTTAAGAGTTTTATACCCTAATTGAAGCTTTAAAACTCCATTGAATTAAAGATATCATAATTATACTAAGAAAAATAATTTTTTGCTTTTATTCATATTGAGTGGGGGTATACTCCCTTCACACCAAAAAGCCACATTTCTTTAGGAAATGCAGCTTTCCATTTTAAGTGAACCCTTTTCCTGCAGTCATCCCCGTCAACTGTGGTCAAGGCGGGCGTTAGCCCGCCGCAGACCCTACCCCCGTTCCGGGATAGACAGGGACACCATTCTGGATTTTGGATCAGACTCAATTGGAGGCTGTGCCGAACAATTGTGGCTGGTGCAACGCCGCTCTAGAATTGTGGGCATGCCTGTCCCGAGCCGTTTGTGTTTTCTTGAGATGTTTAGACTCGTTCCCATGACCAAAAAGCCACATTTCTTTAGGAAATGCAGCTTTCCATTTCAAGTGAACCCTATTCCTGCAGTCATCCCCGTCAACGGTGGTCAAGGCGGGCTAGCGCCCGCCTTGACCCTTGCTCTCAGAGATGAGCGCAAGAATTGGATTGACTAGAAATGGAAAATGGCATTTCCGAGAGGAAGTGTCGTTTTTTGGTCTTGGCGAGAAATATATTCTTTCGCTGAACTATTTCTGCTCTTTCTCCTGCTTCTTCTTCAAATATGCCTCGCGAATCTGATCCAGCTTCTCTTTTTTGTTCGAAGTTGCTGGTCTCTTGCCGTTTTGATACTTGGCAGCTAATGCTTTGCTTTTTTCATCTAGTTGATATTTACCCATTATAGTCACCTACTTTACTTGATTTAGAAAGAAAAAACCTCCTAATCCACAAGCAATTAGAAGGTCTTTTGAGGTATTACCCATTCATCACAGCCTATGAAAGACTGCTGAAAAATGGAGACGGCGGGATTTGAACCCGCGTCCAGAAACTCCAACACTTGAGCTTCTACGCGTGTAGCTTACCTATTAAAGTTTCGTCATACCATCTGCCGATAAGCAGGCGTCCGGAAGACTAGTTTGGAAATCTCTTGCAACTGACTCAAACGGCACCAGTTACCGTATCCCACTGAGAGTGAGCTCTACATAGCCACATGGGCGATGGATACATAGAGCAGATTCACGCTATTAAGCAGCGAATGCTAGGTTGTTGTTTGTTTTGCCTGTTATTATAGGTTCCGTTTTTACAGAGCCGAGCCTCTGACGCGCCACCCAAGCTTGAACCATTCCTGTCGAATCCATAACGTCCCCGATATGGAAATAGTGAACTTGGTTGTTCTGCTACCATTATATATCAAAGAAGGTCAAACTTCAACCACTTTACTGATTGCGTGACTTAAACGCACGTTCAATCTCACGCTTTGCTTCCTTCTTCTTCATATCATGTCGCTTATCATAATCTTTCTTCCCTTTACCAAGTCCAATCAACACTTTCGCATAGCCATTTTTGATGTACATCTTCAAAGGAACAATTGTGTAGCCATCGCGTTTCGTCTTGCCAATCAGTTCATTAATCTGCTTTTTGTGTATCAATAGTTTTCGAGAACGCAACGGATCGTGGTTGAATCGATTGCCCTGTTCATACGGACTGACATGCATATTTGAAAGCCATGCTTCGTTATTACGAATACGCACGAATGAATCTTTTAGCTGTACACGACCGTTTCGAATTGACTTAATTTCTGTTCCTTGAAGGACAAGACCAGCTTCAATGGTATCTTCAATGAAGTAATCATGAGATGCTTTCTTATTTTGAGCGAGGACTTTATCATCGTGTTTCTTCGCCATGGGATTCACCTACTTGCAGGAGGCTTACGCCTCCCTATTTTTTTCTTTTCTTTTTCTTTTTCTTCGCAACGTCTTCATAAAAGCGTTTCTTCTGAGAAGGTTTGCCTTTAGATTTCGGTTTATCTTTTCCGTCTTTTGCTCCTCGTCCACCCTTATCGTCACGCTTTCCAGACTTGCTGGCGACAATGACTTTCGGAGTTTGACGACGTTCACGTGATGCATTTTTCACCATGCCAACGATTTCAAAATCTATCGAAGACTCTTCGACCGTTACGTTACTGACGCGAACTTTGACTTCGTCTCCAATACGGAACTCTTTCCCCGTTCGCTCTCCACGCATAATCATATGCCGGTCATCAAAATTGTAGTAGTCATCTGAAAGGTTCGTCACATGAATGAGACCTTCAATCGTGTTAGGCAATTCAACAAAGATACCAAAGTTCGTAACAGAACTTACGATTCCTTCAAATTCCTCACCAATTTTATCTGACATGTATTGCGCTTTCTTCAAAGCTTCTACATCACGTTCCGCATCGACAGAACGACGTTCCATTTTGGACGCATGTTCAGCAATATCTCTAAGATTCGCTTCCCAATGACGGATGGTCGATTCTGAAAGGTCACCATTGATTAAGTACGTGCGAATCAATCGGTGCACAATCAAATCCGGATATCGACGAATCGGAGATGTGAAATGCGTGTAATACTCCGTTGACAAGCCAAAGTGACCTAGGCATTCCGGATCATACTTTGCTTGTTGCATGGAGCGTAACATCATCGTTGAAATCACAGGTTCTTCTGGCATGCCGTCAATCGATTCAATGATCTGTTGCAATGCTTTCGGATGAATATCATCGCTTGAACCCTTCACAACTAAACCGAAAGAGGTCAAGAACTCAAAGAAACGCTGCAGTTTTTCAGGTTTTGGGTCTTCGTGAATACGGTACATAAACGGTACATCCATCCACTTGAAATGCTGAGCGACCGTCTCATTGGCTGCCAACATAAACTCTTCAATCAGTTTTTCAGCCACCGTGCGGTCACGATTCACAATCTCCGTCGGCCACCCGTCTTCATTGACGAGAATTTTTGCCTCGGGGAAATCAAAATCAATCGCTCCACGCTCTTCACGTTTTCCACGAAGAACAGCGGCAAGCTCTGCCATTAATTCAAACATTGGTACAAGGGATTCGTAGCGTGTACGTAATTCTTGGTCATTTTCTTCCAAGATTAGATACACATCACGATATGTCATGCGTTCCGTTGTATTAATAACACTTTCAAAAATTTCATGCTTCACCACTTGGCCTTTTGCATCGATTTCCATGACACAAGACAATGTCAATCGGTCCACTTGTGGATTTAATGAACAGATCCCGTTGGATAATCGATGCGGTAGCATCGGAATCACACGGTCTGCGAGATACACAGACGTTCCACGTTCTAGTGCTTCCACATCAATTGGAGAATGCTCCGTGACATAATGGCTCACGTCCGCAATGTGAACCGATAATTCATAGTTACCATTGTCTAGTTTCTTCACAGCAACTGCGTCATCTAAATCTTTTGCGTCTGCTCCATCGATTGTCACAATGACTTCATCTCGTAAATCTCGGCGACCCTCAATGTCAGCTGGGTCCACAATATCTCCAGTAGACTCTGCCTGTTCGAGTACATCCTCCGGGAACTCCGTAGGAATGCCGTGTTTATGAATGATCGATAAAATATCGACGCCCGGATCGTTTTTATGACCTAAGATCTGTGAAATTTTACCGGCTGCTGAATTTCTTCCTGATGGCCAGTCGGTGATTTCCACGATAACTTTATGTCCTTCTGCTGCTCCAAGCGTGTCTCCTTTGCCGACAAAGATGTCCATCGGTAGCTTTTTATCATCCGGAATGACGAACCCAAACCCTTTGTTGTCTTGGAATGTACCGACGATTCGGTCAAGTCCGCGTTTGGTGATTTTTATAATACTACCTTCTCGGCGATCACCTGAAGAGTTTGATGACACACGGACAAGTACCATATCTCCGTTAAATGCGCCGTTGATTTCAGTTGGTGGAATGAAAATATCATCCATGCCTTCTTCTTCCGGTGCCACAAATCCGAAGCCACGTGCGTGACCAATAAATTTCCCCGCAATCAGATTCATGCGTTCTGGAACACCGTAACGATTCGAGCGAGACCTTACGATTTTGCCGTTTTCTTCTAAACGCACTAATGTCTTTACAAATTCTTTAAAGTCGTCTGCTTCTGAAATTTGAAAATGCGCTTCTAGTTCTTTCGTCGTCATCGGTTTGTATGAATCGTCTTTCATAAATTCAATAATATCTTGTTCCAATTGTTCCATGTCTTTATCACTCCCTTTTCTTACTATTTCCTATTTCTTAGCGAATTACTCGTGCCAATCCAATTTATTTAAAAAGGCAAGAATATCTTCGTGAAGTTGCTCTTTTTCTTGACCTAGTGTAATTACGTGCCCGGACTTTTCATACCACTTGATCGCTTTATCCGTCGATTCCGCCGTATCGTGAATGATATTTGCAGATTTTGAGTCGATAACATTGTCAAGACGACCTTGAACGACAAAAAGAGGTGCATAGACATGATCTACTTTGTTCCGCACATTTTGAATCAACTGTTGAAGTTCCGGGAGTGTCTTCATTGGTGTCTGGCGGATAGCTTCCACTTCCTGCTCAATCACATCTGGCTCTTTTCCTTCATACTTCTTATATTCGCGAGCATAACCAAGAACTCCTTCAAACATGAGCTCTGTCGTCTTCATTGTCATCGGCGCACACATGGTAACGATCCCTTTGACGGGCATCTCTGTTCCTACCTTCAGTGAAAACACCCCACCAAGAGATAGGCCGGCAACCGCGATTTCTTCATAACCCTTTTCTTTCAACTCATTGTACGCCCCCACTACATCTTGCCACCAGTCTTCTGGACCTGTGACGATGAGTTCTTCAGGCGGGACGCCGTGCCCTTTGTAATGCGGCGCAATAGATGTGTAGCCGTTCTTTTCTAGGAAGCGCCCTAGCATACGCACGTCGGATGAGTTTCCGGTAAATCCGTGAAGCAATAAGACCGCTCGTTTCCCTGCTTCAAAGAAAAACGGTTTCGGTGTTGAGATTCGCATTTCAGTACCTCCTTTAAAAATTGATTTACATTTCAAACATAAATTACCCCAAAATCTTCACTTTTCTGAGGGAGTACATCAGAGCCTTCTCGTGGTTACCCGAAGCTTGCGCTTCGCTCCCCACTGTGGGGTCTCTGATCCTCTAGAAGTCTTCGGTTTTGTGTCAATTTATTCTCTTGCGTAAAAGAATCGAATTCGAATGAAAATCCCGAGACTCCTGGAGCATCAGAGGATTCACAAGACCCCGCCAGCGGGAGCAGAGCGCAGCTCTGGGTACCGGTGAGGAGGCTTGGGGATTCTCGCTCCGGAAAGGGAGGGATTTTCATGAGGATTCATTGAGGCAAAGAACGCCTCATTGGGTCCGTCTGATTTTCTCGGCGTTTCTGGAGCAGCCTTCTTCACCTTTACTAGTTAAAAAAAGCCCAACCACTAAAAGCGGTCAGGCGAATTAGACAAGTTTTATATTTTCGTCACGGCAATCGTTAAAACAAAGAAAAGTACGGATAGTACGATTGTAGCACGATGTAGGACTAAGTCCATTCCACGAGCTTTTTGTTTTCCAAAAAGTTGCTCTGCTCCACCAGAGATGGCTCCAGATAAACCGGCACTTTTCCCTGATTGCAATAACACAACTACGATTAATGCGAGCGATACGATGACAAGTAATGTCAGTAAAAACGCGTGCATTCACTCCACCTCCTGATCCGAACATACACAACAAAATTAATTTTATCAGACTTCTCAGGTAGTGACAAGCTGACCTCTATTATTTTTTCAAGTTATAGAACGTGTCACGGCCTAAATATTCCGCTGTGCTGTCCAACATGTCTTCAATACGAAGCAATTGGTTATATTTTGCCACACGGTCCGAACGAGATGGTGCACCCGTTTTAATTTGACCTGCATTCGTTGCAACTGCGATATCCGCAATCGTCACGTCTTCAGATTCCCCAGAACGGTGAGAAATAACTGCCGTGTAACCAGCACGTTTTGCCATTTCGATTGCTTCAAACGTTTCTGTCAATGTACCAATTTGGTTAACTTTGATTAGAATCGAGTTTGCAATGCCTTTGTCGATACCGTCTTTTAATTTTTTCGTGTTCGTTACGAATAAATCGTCCCCAACTAGTTGAACTTTTTTACCGATACGCTCTGTCAATAATTTAAAGCCGTCCCAATCATTCTCGTCAAGACCGTCCTCGATGGATACGATTGGGTATTTATTGCAAAGTTCTTCGTAGAAATCAACCATTTCTTCAGACGTCTTTACTACCCCTTCACCAGAAAGGTGGTATTTGCCGTCTTCTTTGTTGAACAACTCAGACGCAGCCACATCCATTGCTAAAAGAACTTCTTCACCTGGCTTGTAACCCGCTTTTTCGATCGCTTCCATGATAGTAACAAGTGCTTCTTCATTGGATTTCAAGTTAGGTGCGAAACCGCCTTCGTCACCAACAGCTGTGTTTAAGCCGCGCTCTTTAAGAACTGACTTTAAGCTGTGGAAAATTTCAGCACCCATACGAAGAGCTTGGCGGAACGATTCAGCGCCAACTGGCATCACCATGAATTCTTGGATGTCTACGTTGTTATCCGCGTGTTCTCCACCGTTTAAGATGTTCATCATTGGCACGGGTAGTTGTTTCGCATTGAAACCACCTAGGTACTGATAAAGTGGCATATCAAGGTAGTCTGCTGCTGCATGAGCAACGGCCATTGATACACCAAGAATAGCGTTTGCGCCTAGGTTTCCTTTATTTTCTGTTCCGTCAAGCTCAATCAATGCTTGGTCAATTGCCACTTGATCCAGAACTGTATAGTTTTCTTCAAGTTCATCCGCAATCACTGTATTCACATGTTCAACTGCTTTTTGAACACCTTTACCTAAATAGCGGCTCTTGTCGCCATCGCGTAATTCTACTGCTTCATATTCTCCAGTAGAGGCGCCTGAAGGAACGATTGCACGGCCAAATGCACCGCTTTCCGTGTATACTTCTACTTCAATTGTTGGGTTACCACGTGAATCAAGGACCTCACGAGCAAATACGTCTGTAATAATTGGCATTATCGTCTCTCCATTTCAAGTAAAGTTTTTCCTGTCATTTCAACAGGTTGTTCAATCCCCATTAAGTCTAGCATAGTTGGGGCTAAATCGGCTAAAATACCGTCAGTCCGAAGCGCTATTTCAGAACGAGTAACAATGACAGGGACAGGGTTTGTCGTGTGCGCTGTCATTGGATTTCCGTCCACTGTAATGACTTCATCTGCATTTCCGTGATCGGCTGTAATGATGGCGTCTCCGCCCTTCGCAAGAATGGCATCGACAACTCGACCAAGACATACATCTACTGCCTCGATAGCTTGTATCGTTGGTTCGAGCATCCCACTATGACCCACCATGTCCGGATTGGCAAAGTTCAATAGAATCGCATCAAATCGGTCATGTTCAATCGCCTCAACTAATGCATCTGTCACTTCAAATGCACTCATCTCCGGTTGCAAATCATACGTCGCCACTTTCGGGGAATTGATGAGAATACGACTCTCTCCTTCAAACTCCTCATGACGGCCTCCACTCATGAAAAATGTTACATGTGGATATTTTTCCGTTTCGGCAATTCGTAACTGTAATTTCCCATTCGCCGCTAGCACTTCTCCAACGGTATTTTTCAAATCTTGTTTCGAATAGGCAATACCGCCGATGACTTCATCATTGTATTCTGTGAACGACACAAATGGCAGTTTCTCAGGATGATGCACACCGCGTGGGAAAGAATCAAATGCTGGATTTGTCAGAGCAAAGCTGAGTTGAATCGATCGATCAGGACGGAAGTTGAAGAATATGATACCGTCCCCTTCTTGAAAGACCGCTGTTGGTCCCATTTCCGTTCCGATGACAAATGGTTTCACAAACTCATCGACAATTTTTTCGTCATACGATGCTTGTATGCCAGATATAGCGTCTGGATATCGTGGACCTTTCCCGTCGACAATGGCGTCATATGCAAGCTGCACACGATCCCAGCGGCGGTCACGGTCCATCGCATAATATCGACCACTGATGGTTGCAAACGACCCGTAGTCCATTTCTTTCATGATTCGCTCGGTTTCTTCTACATAAGGTATCGCCGTTGCAGGTCCTACATCACGGCCATCTAAAAAGCCGTGGACAAATGTCTCAAGAATATCTTGCTCTTTTGCGAGTTGCAGAAGTGCATGGAGATGGTGATAGTGACTATGGACGCCACCATCTGATAGCAAGCCCATTACATGAAGTCGACCACCAGTTGCCTTCACTTGCCGAAGCAAATCAAGAAGTACTTCATTCGTGAAAAAATCACCTTCTCGAATCGACTTATTAATTCTTGTTAAACTTTGATAGACAATACGGCCAGCACCAATATTTAAATGACCGACCTCTGAGTTCCCCATCTGCCCATCCGGTAAGCCAACTGCTTCACCAGAAGCCACTAATTGTGCATGAGGAAATTGGTTCCAGTAGCGATCAAAGTTTGGCTTGTTCGCTTGAGCTACTGCGTTTCCCAGCACCTCTGAGCGACATGCAAAGCCGTCTAGAATAATTAAGGCTGTAGGCTTTCTCATTTCTGAGTTGCCTCTACTAATTGAAGGAAAGACTCTGCTTCAAGACTTGCGCCACCGACTAATGCCCCATCAACATGCTCTTTCTCAAGAAGTTCCTCAATATTCGTTGGTTTGACACTACCACCGTATAAAATACGAAGTGCGGAAGCCGCTTCCTCTCCATGTAAATCCAGAACAGTTTCACGAATTGCTTGGCATACTTGGTCTGCATCATCAGCAGTAGCAGTCTTTCCTGTTCCAATTGCCCAGATTGGCTCATACGCCACAATCGTTTTTTCTACTTGTTCTTCTGTCAATCCTTCAAATGCTTCTGCCACTTGCTTCGACACGACTGATTCCGTGTCGCCGGATTCACGCTGCTCTAAAGTTTCTCCCACACACACAATTGGTGTTAATTCATACGAAAGAGCTGCCTTCGTTTTTTTATTGACGCTCTCGTCTGTCTCATTAAAGTATTGACGACGTTCCGAGTGGCCAATCACAACATGGGAAACTCCCACATCTTTTAACATCGACCCACTGATTTCACCAGTGAACGCGCCTTCTTGTTCTTCGTGCATATTTTGAGCCCCAATATGTACGGATGACCCTTGCGAAGCTTCAACCAATGTAGGTAGTTGAAGGTACGGTGCACAAATAACCGCATCCACTTTTGATGCATCAATCGTTGCCGATGCAATCGAGTCCCAAAAAGATTTGGCTTCGTTAATCGTTTTAAACATTTTCCAGTTTCCTGCAATGACAGGTTTACGCATAGTAGTTCCTCCTATTCTTTATCGTGAAGTGCTGCGACGCCAGGAAGTTCTTTCCCTTCCATGAACTCGAGTGATGCACCGCCGCCTGTTGAGATATGGTCCATTTTGTCTGCCACATCAAACAGCTCAACAGCTGCTGCAGAGTCTCCCCCGCCAATGACCGTGTAACCAGCAGTTTCAGCCATCGCTTGTGCGACAGAACGCGTCCCGTTCGCATACGGTTCCATCTCAAACACACCCATCGGTCCGTTCCAGATGATCAACTTGCTGTCTTTGATGATGCTCGCATAGTGCTCAGCCGTTTTCGGACCGATATCGAGACCCATCCAGTCCGCTGGAATCGCATCGGAAGAAACCACTTTCGTCTCTGTATCAGCTGAGAATTCTTGTGCAATAACTGCATCTTGAGGAAGATGCAACTGCACGCCTTTTTCTTTTGCTTTTTCAATAAAGGAAAGAGCGAGGTCCATTTTGTCTTCTTCCAGTAAAGAAGTTCCAATCTCGTGACCTTGTGCTTTTAAGAATGTATACGAAAGGCCTCCACCAATAATTAAGTGGTCTACTTTTTCTAATAAGTTTTCAATCACGCCGATTTTATCTTTTACTTTGGCACCACCGATGATCGCTGTAAACGGACGT
The DNA here is from genome assembly GCF_042649045.1 of Chryseomicrobium palamuruense. NCBI lineage: Bacteria > Bacillati > Bacillota > Bacilli > Caryophanales > Caryophanaceae > Chryseomicrobium > Chryseomicrobium palamuruense. Next base: position 79,891 of record NZ_JBHSEF010000022.1, read on the forward strand.
ACTGGCTCTGACAACGCCTTCCCAAGAACGTCAAGTTCTTTTTCAAGTAAAAGTCCGGATACGGCTGGAAGGTGTTTTGCGATACCAGCTGTTGTGGCATGTGCACGATGAGCTGCACCGAACGCATCGTTGACAAACACATCCGCAAGCTTAGCAAACTGTTCAGCAAGTGCCGGATCATTTTTTTCTTCGCCTGCGTGGAAACGCACGTTTTCTAAGAGAACAACATCGCCTTCCGACATCTTCTCAATCGCTGCTTCTACCGTCTCACCCACGGACTCATCTAATTTCGTAACAGGTTGGTTTAACAATTCGCTTAAACGTTTGCCTACAGTAGTTAAACGCAATTCTTCGTTTACTTCGCCTTTCGGACGGCCCATATGGCTCGCCAAAATGACTTTGGCACCTTCTGAAACCAGATGTTGAATCGTAGGAAGCGCTGCGCGAATACGCGTGTCATCCGTGATCTCTCCGTCTTTCATTGGAACATTAAAGTCAACGCGGCAAAATACGCGTTTTCCTTTCAGGTCGACGTCTTTCATTGTCTTCTTCGCTAACATGTAAAAACCTCCTGTTTTTTGGAAGTACCTGTGCACCGCACTATTCACTACAATTGAATAAACATCCAAATAACCATGAGTTTAAAACTTCCCGGTTGAATAACATGTGAATAGTAGTAAATAGTTAGAATTGTTTTGTGCACAGGTACCTAAAAGGGAATATATTCCACATAATAAAAGAGTAAGGGTAGCCCTTACTCTTGATTACCCTCTGTTCTTATTATAGAGGTTGACCTGCATTCCTGCACGGATATTAAAGACCTTTCGACGCCATGTATACAGCAAGGTCGATACAGCGAGCTGAGTAACCAGATTCGTTATCGTACCAAGAAAGTACTTTCACTAAGTTATCGCCGATTGCCATTGTAGAAGCAGCATCTACGATAGAAGAGTGTGTATTGCCGTTGTAGTCAGTAGAAACAAGTTCTAGCTCTTGGTATTCTAAGATACCTTTCAAGTCGCCAGCTGCGGCTTCTTTAAGTGCTGCATTGACTTCTTCGATCGTAACGTTCTTATCAAGCTCTGCAACAAAGTCAACAAGTGAAACGTTAGGAGTTGGAACACGAACAGCCATTCCATCGATTTTACCTTTTAGCATTGGAAGAACTTTACCGACAGCTGCTGCTGCACCTGTAGAAGTTGGAATCATGTTCTCAGCTGCTGCACGTGCACGACGGTAGTCGCTGTGTGGCAAGTCTAGAATGCGCTGATCATTTGTGTATGAGTGGATTGTTGTCATCATACCGCGTTTGATACCAAACTGGTCGTTTAATACTTTTGCTACTGGAGATAGACAGTTTGTTGTGCAAGAAGCGTTTGATACGATGTTTTCGTTTGCTGCATCATACTCTTCATGGTTAACACCCATTACGTAAGTTGGCATGCCACCTTCACCTGGTGCAGAAACGATAACTTTTTTCGCACCTGCATCAATGTGTGCTTGCGCATTTTCTGGTGAACGGAAAATCCCTGTAGATTCGATGACGATATCCACACCAAGCTCGCCCCATGGAAGAGCTGAAGGATCTTTTTCAGCATACACGTTGATTTTTTTACCGTTTACAACGAATCCGTTTTCTTCTGCAGACACTTCTGCATCCAAAGTTCCATGAACAGTATCAAATTTAAGTAGGTGGGCAAGCATTGCAGCGTTTGTTAAGTCATTTACTGCAACAACTTCTACTTGATCATTTGTTAAAGCCTCCCGGAATACTTTACGTCCAATACGTCCAAATCCATTAATCGCTAATTTAATAGTCATTTAAATTTCCTCCTAGTGATGTATAAGTTGATCGGCTGCCCCTTCATCGGTAATGAGAACCGACTGACGAGGTGCCTGTTGAAAATAAGATTGTAAGGCTTGCGCCTTTTGCGCACCACCTGCAACTGCGACAATATAGGGCGTCTGCTCGAGTTGTTCGAGTTGTACACCTATTGTTCGGATGCGGTGAACGACTTCTCCCTTGGCATTGAAATAATAGCCAAAAGCTTCACTGACTGCCTGTCTCTCTTTCAGAAACTTCAGGTCTTCAGCCGTCGAATTTCGACGTCTTGCCATTTCTGTCGCGTCTCCAATTCCGTGAACCAAGATGGACATCTGTTCATACAGATCCATCATTTCTTGAACGAAAGGTTCAGCTTTCATGGCTTCATAAGCGGACTCACTCAGTGTGTCCGGAATATAGAGTGTTTTATACGACCCATTTAACTTTTGTGCAAACATCGAAGCAATCGTATTCGCTTGAAGCTGAACGTCTTTACCAATACCTCCGCGAGCCGCAACAAATTGAAGCTGTTGAAATTTAGAGGACGACGGAAGTTGTTCCGCGATTTTTGCTATAGTTGAGCCACCTGTAACGGCGGTAATCATCCGTGACTCGAGTTTAGAAAAAATAAATCGAGCTGCTTCACTAGCTAACAATGTCTGCGTTTGTACCGATTCGTCGCTATTTCCAGGAACAATATGGACTTCTTGTAAGGACAGCAAGTTTCTTAGCACTTGTTCTTTTTCATGTCTACCAGACCATTCGTCCACAAGAGGTTTCAATTCTGTCAAAAGGTATGTCCCTAGTTCGGTAATTTCTGTTCCGTCACGCGACACAATAATATTTCCTTGCGTTCGAAGTTGGTCAAATTCTTTACGAATCTCACGCTCCGAGAGGTCTAACAGTTCAGCAACACTGCGTCTGCCGATTCCTTTAGATAAAGCAATCGTCTGCAGGATCTGGTAACGCTGCTGAAGCATGGCGTTCCATTCAGGCATCAATTTAAGTTGCGCCTTCAGAAGTTCCATCTGCGCCCTCCTTTTTTGCTATAGGGAACATTTTTGTCCCAACATACAATTATTGTTCCCACATATACAAAAAAATAAACATTTACAACCTTAATATTATCGAAATACTCGTTAAATAGCAATCGTAAACACTTAAAAAAGCATTAGACATGTTCGTCTAATGCTTCATAAAGCCCAACATAGTCTGCATTACCATATTGGATGATTTGATTCTTATATTCCACGACCGGTATCATGAGCATATACTTCTCATGAATGTCATCATCAATTTCAATATCAACTTCCTCAATAGCGAGTGGAAAATCTTCTTTGAGAAGCTCTAACATCAGCCGCATCTCGTCACATAACGGACACGACTGACGCGTATAGAGAGTGATTTGTTTTACCATTTGCGACCTGCACCTCCACCGCCGGCACTCCCCCCGCCGAAACCTCCGAATCCGCCACCAAATCCACCACCAGATTTTCCAGAGCCACCAAACGAGCCCGGACCGAAGATAAATGGACCACCTCGGCCACCTCGGCCTTGAGGACCCCCTCCCCGTCCACCACCACGTCCATTGTTTCCGAATATCGACACAATGAAGTAGAAAATGACAACGAGGATGAGAATGGTGAGAGGAGAAATCCCTCCCTCGTTACTGGACGGGCGTGTTGGGGCTACAGCTTCCCCCGTATACCCATATTCATCTGCTATTTCTTGATAGAGGATTTCATAGGTAGACTGGATAGCACCTTCCACGTCACCAGCTTCTAAAAAAGGAAATGTATATTCATCTAATATTCTTCCAATCTTCCCATCCGGAAGTCTACCTTCTAACGCTTGACCTACTGCAATGTAAACAGCCCGGTCCCCCACTTTATTAGGGTCCATTTCAAGGAGGAACAAGACGCCGTTGTCTTCATCTGCACTTCCAATTCCCCAATCGCGAATCATTTCAACTGCGTAGCTGTTCTCGTCTTGTCCTTCAAGTGATTCTACAGTGACGACAACCAATTGTGCACTAGTACCTTGATCAAGATCCAGACCTAATTGCTCAAGATGCTGCTCTAAATCTTCCGGTATGACATTGTAAAAATCATGGACATATGATTCACCCGGAAGTGGTTCAGGAACATCTGCCCATACAATAAAAGGCAACGTTAAGAAGAAAAGAAGAAACATCCATACGCGAAAAGACGTTTTCATTCTCCATCACTTCCAAAGTCGACCTCCGGAGCATCTTCAGCACCATCTTCCGCTTCAAAATATTCTCTTTCGTCAAAACCAAACACACCGGCAATTAAAGCACCTGGCATACGATTCACTTTGCGGTTGTGAAGAGACACCGATTCATTGTAATCTTGACGAGCCACTGCCAAGCGATTTTCTGTTCCAGCTAATTCATCCATTAACTGACGGAAATTCGCATCAGACTTTAATTCCGGATAGTTTTCAACAATTACTAAAAGTCGAGACAATGCACCAGCTAATTCGTTGTCTGCTTCCGCTTGCTCCCCTGGAGAATCTGCTCCAGCTAACCGTGCACGCGCATCTGCGATTTCCGTTAAAATTTCACGTTCCTGCTCAGCAAAGCCTTTAACCGTTTCAACGAGATTTGGAATCAAGTCGACACGACGCTGCAACTGATTTTCAACTTGCGCATACGCCTGATTAACGTCTTCATTTGAATCGACAAAGCCGTTGTAGCTCGGAATCAATAAGGCCGCAACTAACGCAATAATTGCTACAACGATGATAATAGGTATCAAAAGTTTTCTCATGAGATGTCCACCTTTCATTTCTTTTTCCTATCCCCTTTTTATAAGGAGAATGAAACCTTATCTAATTAAGCATACGGTTGTTCCCTTCAAAAGTTTCAGTTTGCTTCAAACATGAAAAAAGACGCCAAAATTGGCGTCTCCGGAATGAAGCTTATTTTTTATCACTGCGGTCGATAATGTGATCAATTAAACCGTATTCTTTTGCACGTACTGCCGTCATAAAGTTATCACGGTCCGTGTCTTTAGAAATTACATCGATCGGTTGACCTGTGCGGTCTGCAAGAATTTGGTTCAACTTCTCGCGTAGGAACAAGATACGTTTTGCCGCAATCTCAATCTCAGTAGCTTGACCCTGTGCGCCACCTAATGGTTGGTGAATCATGACTTCTGCATTCGGAAGCGCGTAACGTTTTCCTTTTGTCCCTGCTGCAAGTAAGAATGCTCCCATAGAGGCCGCCATACCGATACAGATTGTTTGCACGTCTGGTTTGATGAACTGCATTGTATCAAAAATCGCCATACCCGCTGTGATGCTTCCACCCGGGCTATTGATATAGATGGAGATATCTTTTTCTGGATCTTCGGCTTCTAGGAACAGAAGTTGAGCCACGATGGAGTTGGCTACATTATCATCGATTCCGCTACCTAACATGATGATACGATCTTTTAGTAGGCGTGAATAGATATCGTAGGCACGCTCGCCACGGTTGGTTTGTTCAATGACTGTTGGAATTAAGTTCATGTCGATTCCTCCGTTTTCGTTTGAAATATTGTACTTTATTCAAGTTGTAACCTTATGATACACATGAAGGTCAGAAAAGGTCAAATAGGATGCATTTTCTATTTTAGCTGTTGATGTTTTACGCGCGGAAAGCTATAATAGAAAAGTCGCTTGCCCCCGTAGTTTAATGGATATGACGTAAGATTCCGGTTCTTGAGATGGGAGTTCGATTCTCTCCGGGGGCGTATAAAAACCTCACCCTTTTCTTCACATGGGTGAGGTTTTATTTATTCTTCGGTAATAAATTTCGTTAAAGTATCAATTGCTGCTTCTGCGTCTGAACCATCTGCGAATAACACCACTTCTTCTCCACGACCCACAGCTAAACTCATGATTCCCATGATACTTTTTGCATTTACTTTTTTCCCGTCTTTTTCAATGAAGATCTCACTGGCAAAACGGTTCGCTTCTTGAACAAATAAAGCGGCTTGTCGGGCTTGTAACCCGTTCGATAATCCAACTTCTAATGTCTTTTCCATAGCAACCCATTCTCCTCTATCCAATCGATTCTCCTCTACGGAGGGCGTCCGCAATGTCATCCAGCTTGCGGAGACGATGATTCACTCCAGATTTGCTGACTGTGCCTGTCGACACCATCTCTCCAAGTTCTTTCAACGTCACATCTTGATACTCAACACGCAGGCGGGCGATTTCACGGAGTTTATCCGGTAGTTGGTCCAAACCGACAGCGTTTTCAATAAAACGGATATTTTCTACTTGGCGTAGCGCTGCACCAATCGTCTTGTTCAAATTGGCCGTTTCGCAGTTCACCAGTCGATTCACACTATTTCTCATGTCACGAATGATACGAACATCTTCAAATTTTAAAAGCGCTTGATGGGCGCCAACTAAATTTAAGAAGTCCGCAATTTTCTCTGCTTCCTTTAAGTATGCCACAAACCCTTTTTTACGTTCAATGGTTTTGGCATTCAAATCGTATTCGTTCATCAATTCGACGAGTGCATCGCTATGTTCTTTATACAATGTATAAATTTCTAAGTGATACGATGACGTCTCTGGGTTGTTGACAGACCCTCCTGCTAAGAAAGCTCCTCGCAAATAGGAACGCTTACAACACTCTTTCTGAATCAGTGCTGGAAAAATCTCATTCGAAAACTCATAGCCATCATTCATAATATGTAGATCCCCTAGAATTTCCCGGGTACCTTCTCGAATACGTGTGATGTAAACATTGTTTTTCTTTAACTTCATCTTCTTTCGAACAAGAAGCTCGACTTGTACAGAATACAACCGCTTCAGCAGGGTATAGATACGCCTAGCAATGGCGGCATTTTCAGTCTGTACATCCAGTGATAAATTCTTGTTGCTGAATCCAAGTGTCCCATTCATCCGGATAATGGCAGCGAGTTCGGCACGCGCACAACAATCATCTACTTCTACTTGGGTCATCTCTTTTTTTGTTTCCGATGCAAAAGACATGTTCACTTCCCCCTTTCCAAGAAAATGTCTTTGCTATTTTCTATAGTTCATCGCTTCATAGACTAGCCATAATGCGACTTTTTCCGAATTATGGCGAACGCTGCCATTTCGAACAACAGCGATATCTCGTTTAATAATGTCGACACCGAGTGACCGAATCTTTTCTTCGTCCACGATGACCGGTACGGCGTATTCTTCTGAGTATGAACTGACGATGGACGCGGGTAAATCCAGGTCCGCTGCAAGAACTACATCCACGAGACCAGGTCCTGTATGATTTAAAATCGCTTGCAGGTGATGAGAGGCCTTGTAGCGGTCCGTCTCCCCTGCCTGCGTCATCAAGTTGCACATATACACTTTCAGTGCAGAAGATTGGCGAAGAGCTATTTGAATATCCTCGACAAGAAGATTAGGAAGAATGCTCGTATAGAGCGATCCAGGTCCAATAACGATGAGGTCCGCTTGCTTGATGGCTTGCAACGCTTCAGGGAGCGGCTTTACTTTTTCTGGGGTAATCATCACACTTCGTATCGGTTTATCTTCGAGTGGAATCTTAGATTCTCCTGACACAATCGTTCCGTCTTCATAGACAGCATGTAGCGTCACTAATTGATTGGCAGCGGGCAGTACTTTGCCATGAATATTAAGAACTCGACTCATCTCGCTTACTGCATTTCCAAAATCACCTGTAATGTCTGTCAGAGCAGCGAGCATCAAATTGCCAAGTGAGTGTCCTTCTAAATCTTTCGAATGGTTGAATCGGTACTGAAACATCGCTTCTACCAGCGGTTCCACGTCGGATAGAGCGGCAATTACATTCCGGACATCACCTGGAGGCGGAATGTCATAATCTTCTCGTAACCTTCCCGAACTACCACCGTCATCTGCCACCGTCACTATCGCAGTGATCTCTACCGGTAACTTTTTCAAACCTCGCAGCAAGGTGGAAAGACCTGTGCCTCCGCCTAAAACCACGACTTTAAGATGATTTGAATGCTTCGACACCTCCTGGCCCCCTTTCCTTTACTTGACATCCCGGTGCATGATCACAGTAGGTGTCTCCTGTTGGAGGTACTCCCCGAAGTACTCAGCCAATGTAACTGAACGGTGTTGCCCACCTGTACATCCAAACGCAATGATGAGCTGGCTTTTGCCTTCTCGCTTATAGTGCGGAATCATAAATTCGAACAGATCAGTCAGCTTTTCGACAAGTTTTTTTGTCTCTGTCCATTTCATCACATAACTGGATACTTCGTGATCAAGCCCTGACATCGGACGCAGTTCTTCGATATAGTACGGATTCGGCAAGAAACGCACATCCAATACAAGATCCGCATCAATCGGTAATCCATGCTTAAACCCAAATGACATCACGTTGATGACAAAGGGTGTATGCGTATCTCCTGAGAACAGTTGCTCAATTTTTTCTTTTAATTGCTTCGGTTTTAACTTCGATGTATCAATAATGTGTTGAGAACGTCCTTTAATCACTTCTAACAGAAGACGTTCTTTGTTAATCCCTTCAAGGGGTAACCCTAGTTTCGCAAGCGGATGCGAGCGACGCGTTTCTTTATAACGGCTGACTAACGTCTGGTTGTCCGCTTCTAAGAACAAAATGCGTGGACTGATTTTTCGGCTTTCCTCTAATTGGGTCAGAGTCTCAGAAATCGGACCAAAGACTTCTCCTCCACGAACATCCATGACGAGGGCAATTTTTTCGTATGATCTTTCCGAATCCACAAGTAAATCGATGAATTTCGGCAATAGATCGGGCGGTAAATTATCAATACAATAATAGCCCATGTCTTCAAAACTTTGAATCGCCACTGATTTTCCTGCCCCTGACATACCTGTAATGATGACTAAGTCGGACATACGTGGTTCATTCATCTGTGTGTCGCCTCCTGTGATGTCTGTAGTCGGTAGTTCAATAGCTCAAAGTCTTCGGTATACTCAAAGGTCCCATACTGCAACCCGTGTTCATGAGCCGCAAATAGTAAATTCATTCGATCTCCTTCGGCCATCGGAAGTGTCTTAAGAGCTTCCACCGGATGCCATTCCAAAACGCCTTCATGGTTTTCCGTAAGAGGCGTCCCTTCTAGGCCGTGCGCGACTAAAGTCGAGAGCATCCATTCGGAGACTACGTCCTCTCCACGCTTGATGACCATTGTGTAAATTCCTTTAAGATGCGGATGTTGCGGAATCGCTTCTGTCTCTTCCGTAAATTCCCGAATCCCTGCTTCTAGGATGGACTCTCCCGATTCTGTTTTCCCACCGGGGGCGACATACCAATTTCGCCGCGGCTTTTTCAATAAAAGAACTTGGCCATCTTGGATGACAAGTAAGTTAACTATTCGCTGCATCGTTTCTCTCCAATTTCTCGTAATACTCTTAAGTATACTATAACTTATCAGGACAACAAAAAAAGAGACCATATCCTCGACTTAGTAAGCGAGAAACGGTCTTTCAAAGAAACCTATATAAAAAGGGGGGTCAATTTATAGTTCTTATTATACACGACCATTGTTGCATTTCGATTACAGGGAAGTTAAGAAATGATTAAGAAAGCTGATCTTCTAATTTCTCAATGTAATGTTGCGCAGATTGCGCCGCGATGGACCCGTCACCAGTCGCTGTGACGATTTGGCGAAGCATCTTCTCACGCACATCTCCTGCTGCAAAAATCCCCGGTATTTTCGTTTGCATCTTCTCATCCGTTACGATGTAACCATCACTATTCAGTATTCCTAGAGATTCAAATGGTTTTGTTAGTGGCAGCATGCCGATGTAGATAAATACACCGTCGGCTTTGAATTCCTTTTCTTCTGCACTCTCTGTTGAGACGAGCGTAACAGCGCCAACTTTCCCATTTGCTTCTTTGATTTCTTTTACGGTTGTATTCCAAATAAAATCTACCTTTTCATTGGCAAACGCACGGTCTTGAAGAATCTTTTGTGCACGTAACTCGTCGCGGCGGTGAACAATCGTCACTTTATCCGCAAAACGCGTCAAGAAGACACCTTCTTCTACAGCAGAGTCTCCTCCACCTACAACCACCAATTCTTTACCTTTAAAGAATGCACCATCACAAACCGCACAGTAACTTACTCCTCGGCCACCTAATTCCGATTCACCTGGAATACCCATCTTCTTGTATTCCGCACCTGACGAAACGATGACCGCTTTCGCCCGGTACTCTTTACCGCCTGCCTTAACAAGTTTCGTGTCACCTTCATCCACGACGGACGTCACATCCCCGTAGGCATACTCGGCACCAAATTTTTTCGCATGCTCGAACATCTTTGTCGACAGCTCTGGCCCTAAGATGGTTTCAAACCCTGGGTAATTCTCTACTTCTTCTGTATTCGCCATTTGACCACCTGGAATACCGCGCTCGAGCATAAGCGTCGACAGGTTGGCACGAGACGTATAAACAGCAGCAGTCATTCCTGCGGGACCTGCTCCGATAATAATCACATCATATGATTTCACTTCAGTCATTGGTTATCCTCCTCGTTCTTACACTCTTTTCTAAATCTAGCCCATTTGAAAGGCCGCTTCAACTTATCTGCCCATCCCTAGTCAAAGAGTGGAAAGAAACCCATTAGCTCATTGATATATTTCGTCATCGTTGGTACAGAAATACCATAATGTGCCGCAAATTCTTTCTTTGTCGCTTGTTTCGAACGAGAAGAGGCATACATATACGCAGTCGCTGCTGCAAGAGCCTTTGTATTTTTAAACGCGTACCCTTGCTGTAGAGCGCGTTCCATCATCACAAACCACATGTCATACATATAGGCATGCTGTAATGTGAGTGGATGATGATAGGCATAGAGAAGGTCCGCAACTTTCATGCCTTCAACAAAAGATTTTTCAGCTGGTACTTTCATCGAAAATTCATGATTCAAAGAATAGCCTATGATCAGCTTTTCAAACGGTGTCAGCTTTTCGACTTGAATAAGGGAAGGATGGGCAACGAGGTCATGCAAATGAACAGATTTCCCCATCAAGTACAGCGCGACTGTCCGCGAAGAGGTCGATTCACTTTGTAGCTTTTCTGTTAAGAAGACACGGTCATTTTCTACGCCTTCCAAACTCTCTTCCTCTTCTTGCAATTTCCATGGTTCAAAACCTTCTTTTGTCGGATCCAACCGAATGAGCTCGAGCCATGCTTGGTGCGCACGTTCTTTGCGTCCAGAAAAATAAGCAGAATGGGCAAGCCAGAAATAAAAACTTGGGTCTTCCCCAAATCCCATTTTCTGAAGCTGACGGAGCGTCTTGTATCCTTCTTCATGGCGCCCGAGTAGCGCAAATGTAGCTCCTAATTTGAAACGCTGATCTACCGCAATCGGCTTGATTTTTTCAAGCACGTGGATAATATCTTTTAATTCTTTATACGATTGTTTATAATACGCAAGCACTGCTAAATTACAGAGTGCGTGAAGATTTCCTTGGTCATGGCGCAGGACTTCGTGGAGAAGGGCTGTTGCCTGTTCTTCTTCCCCGACATAAAAATAGGCAAGGGCAAGATTATTAAAAGCGGGCCAGAATGTTGCATGTTCTGCGACAATCGTCTCTAGGAGTTCGACCGCTTCTTTAAATTTTCCGCGTTCCATGAACTTTCGCGCTTTTTCCTGTAAATAGAGAACATCGGTTGACGGAGCTCCTTCTAGTAAATCACCACCGCTTTCAAATTCTGTGAAATCGATGATTTCCATTGCTTCTTCGAGATAAACCCCGTCTTCGTCCATGCGTAAATACATATTCGCAAAACGATTCGCTTCCGCAAAGTGACCGAGATGAGCATTGACCTCTGCTAAAAAGAACACAATGTCGGAATCATTTGGATCCAGGGCATGTGCGCTTTGCAGTAATTCATACGCATCATCGAACTGTTCCGCTTCCATTTGCAAGATACCATATTGCATGAGAATCATCGGATCATCTGGACTGAGTTCGACCGCACGTTTCAGATATTTTTGCGCTTTAGCAAACTGTTCTTTCTTCAGTTCACCCAACGCTTTTTTATAGTAATATTCGCCTGTTGGCATAAAAGTAACGACATTTTCTGTCTTTGGTTTGCGTGATTTTTTCACGTAGATCCTCCAGTGAAGAGTAACAATTTTGCAAGCAGCAAATAACAGGAACACATAAATGCGTTCCTGTCTCTTTTCTTCTCAGTATAGCACAATCTGGGAAATCTTTCGCCAGAGAGGATTACTTCTTCGCTCGCTCTTCCAGCACACGTAACACATTAGAAAGAGGTAGTTTTTGTTCTTCTAACAACACAAGTAGATGATAGATCAGGTCGGCAGCTTCCATCGAAAGCTCTTCCGAATCGTTATTTTTCGCTGCAATGACGACTTCCATCGCTTCTTCGCCAATCTTCTTGCCAATCTTATCAATGCCTTTTTCAAATAAATACGTCGTATACGCCCCTTCAGGACGCTCAAGATCTCGTTGTTTGATGACTTTCTCAAGTTGAACCAATGTATCGACTCCGTAAGTGGTTTCCCACTCCTTCACTGTCTGGTGGAAGCATGTATCTTCCCCTGTATGACAAGCGGGTCCCGCAGGAATCACGGATAGAAGCAGAGCATCTTCGTCACAGTCGGCGGTCATGGAAACCACTTTTTGCGTATTCCCGGAAGTAGCCCCTTTATGCCAAAGTTCTTGTCGACTGCGGCTATATAGCCACGTTTCTCCAGTTTCCAATGTCCTTTGATAGGCTTCTTCATTCATATAGGCAAGGGTCAGCACTTGTTTTGTATAGGCATCTTGCAGGACAACGGGAATGAGCCCATCTGCGTCAAATCGAATGTTCATTTTAGTGCCTCCTTTGCCTGTTTCACTGAAAAACGTCCGCTGTAGATGGCTTTCCCTACGATGACGCCATTTATAGAGGAAGTTTTTGCGGCCTCTTTTACTTGTTTGAGGTCTTCTAAAGAACTGATTCCTCCAGATACAATGACATTCAGTCCTGTAGCCTCAGCGAGTTCTTTTGTCGCTTGGAGGTTTGGTCCTTGAAGTGTGCCATCCATCGCAATATCTGTAAAAATAATATGTTTGGCGCCTACTTCTGCAAAGCGTTTCCCCACTTCAATTGCCGTTAGTGTAGATGTTTCAAGCCAACCATGGGTCGCGACATACCCATCTTTTGCATCTAGGCCAAGAACAATGCGATCGCCACCATAGGTCGTAAGCATTTCTTCGACAAGTTGGGGGGCTTTTACTGCAAGACTCCCGATAATGACGCGGTCAATTCCTTCATTTAAATAATAGGCCACGTCTTCAATGGATCGAATTCCTCCACCAATTTGAACAGACATACCCAATTCTTTTTTAATTCGGATGACTTGAGGGGCATGTGGTTTCGTCCCATCTTTTGCGCCATCTAAGTCGACAAGGTGAATCCAGTCCGCTCCTTGCTCTTGAAAATTCTTTGCCATATCGAAGGGAGACTCCCCGTATACGGTTTGTTGATCATAATCCCCTTGAAATAAGCGGACACACTTGCCATCCTTCATATCAATTGCTGGATAAAGCTGTACCATAAACCTTCCTCCTTAGGACAGTAGACCTTTTGTCGACGGAACACCTTTGACACGCGGGTCAAGTTGCGTGGCTTGGTCAAGTGCACGTGCAAGCGCTTTAAAGATTGCTTCAATCATGTGGTGTGTATTTTGTCCATAATGCACGATAACGTGCACATTCATGCGGGATTCAAGGGCAAACTTCCATAGAAACTCGTGTACGAGCTCCACGTCGAACGTCCCTACTTTGTCTTTCGGAAATTCTGCACGGAACTCGAGATGTGGACGATTGGACACATCGATGATGACTTGTGCCAGAGCATCATCCATCGGAATGAATGCACTGCCGTATCGTTTGATCCCTTTTTTATCCCCGAGGGCTTCGCGCACCACTTGGCCGAGCACGATCCCGACATCTTCTGTCGTGTGATGGTCGTCAATATGCGTATCTCCGTCTGCCGTGATTTCCCCATCAAACAATCCGTGACGAATAAAGAGGTCGAGCATATGGTCCATAAAGGGGACCCCAGTGTTTACTTTGGAATTCCCTGATCCATCTATATGTAACGAGACAGAGACCGACGTCTCACTCGTTTTGCGTTCCAACTGTGCTTTACGTTCTGACATGTTTATCGCTCCCTACTTGTTTCGAATTTCCACAGCTCGTGCGTGGCCTTCCAGTTGTTCCATCCGAGCTAAGCGTGCTACTTTTGGATAGTTTTCCTGCCACAGTTCTTTTGTATAATAAACGACACTCGTTTTCTTTTGAAAATCTTCTACACTGAGCCCACTCGAAAAACGAGCCGTACTATTTGTCGGAAGAACGTGATTCGTCCCTGCAAAATAATCACCAATCGGTTCGGATGAATAGCGTCCAATAAAAATGGCACCGGCGTGTCGAATGTTGGCACTTACAGCTTCCGCATTTTCCGTTAGGATTTCTAAATGTTCTGGAGCCAATTGGTTCACTGCTTCTACTGCCTCTTCCATTGATTCGGTAAGATAAATGGCACCAAATTGCTCAATAGCTGCTCTGGCAATCTGTTCTCGTGGGAGCACTTTCAATTGGCGCTCGATTTCGTCTTCTACTTTTGCGGCGAGTTCTTCGCTCGTTGTGATTAAGATGGCGCAAGCAAGAACGTCATGTTCCGCCTGTGCAAGCATATCCGCAGCAATTTCATCTGCATAGGCTGACTCATCTGCAAGGATCGCCACCTCACTCGGACCTGCAATACTATCAATCGACACTTGACCAAACACTTCTCGTTTGGCTAGGGCGACGAACCGATTCCCAGGACCCGTAATTTTATCTACCTGTGGAACAGATTCCGTACCGTATGCAAGGGCAGCGATAGCTTGAGCCCCTCCCACTTTATAAATCTCATCTACTCCTGCAATCGACGCAGCTGCAAGTACACCTGCTGGAATTTTCCCGTTACGAGAGGGAGGCGTCGTAATGACAAGTTTTTTCACACCCGCTACCTTTGCTGGAATAGCGTTCATAAGAACGGAAGATGGATACGCTGCCGTGCCACCGGGTACGTATAGTCCAGCTGCATCCATGGGAAGAAAGCGATAGCCGAGATAGCTGTCTCCTTGAAGAGGCATGTGGATATCTTCTCTTAGCTGAAGCGTGTGGAACGCGCGAATATTGTCAGCCGCTTCCTGTAGATCTTTTAACAACACTGGATCTAATGACTTGACAGCATCCGCCATCTCATCCGGAGTGACTCGCAACGACTCTAAGTCTGCTCCGTCCCACTTTTTTGTGTAGTCAAAAAGAGCATCATCGCCACGTTTTCTGACGTCAGCAATAATCATTCGGACGGACTGGGCATCTTGTTCAGTACCTTCCTCGACTGTCCGACGTATAGAAGTTGTAGCTTCCCACTTCACTCGTTTCATACGTCTGCCTCCTCTACCGCTTGCCGCAGACGCTTTGTCAAATCAAGGATTCGTTGTTGCTTTAAGCGATACGCCACCGGATTTGCAATGAGTCGCGACGTGATATCTGCAATTTTCTCATACTCGACCAGGCCGTTTTCTTTTAACGTTCGACCTGTCGACACGATGTCGACGATGCGGTCCGCAAGACCGATCATCGGGGCAAGCTCAATGGAACCGTTCAAACCGATGATTTCGACTTGCTCGCCTTTTTCTTTATAAAATGAAGTCGCAATCACCGGGTACTTTGTAGCAATACGCGGGGCCACATCATTCATTTGTGTATTTGGAAGGCCCGCCGTTGCAAGGTAACAATAACTGATCTCTAAATCCAAAAGTTCCATGACACTTCGATTTTGTTCGAGAAGGACGTCTTTTCCTGCGACACCAATATCAGCGACCCCGTGTTCGACATAAACAGGCACATCCATTGGTTTTGATAAAATAAAACGGATATTTTCTTCGGGAACTTCCACTATCAGTTTACGGGAGTCTTCCATCTCTTCCGGGAGTTGAAAACCAGCAGACTTCATGAGTTCTGCTGCTTCTTCAAAGATACGCCCCTTGGGCATAGCAATCGTTAAAAAATCCATCTAGCGCTCCCCTCCCGTCAAATCCGTCACGTAATCAAAATTCTCCTCAAATTCCTGGTGGACGTTTACGGTCGATTTCATCTGTAGTGTCACTCTTTGCCCCTCCGACCGGAAATCTGTGGCCATTTGAAGTGCCTTTAAATAACTCGCCTTGTCTGTATACAGCAGATGACTTGTTATCGAGGGTTCTTGCAGCCCGACCACTTCTAATAGCCGGTCTAACCGGAGGCTAAACCCGGTAGCTCCGACATCTGCCCCGAATTCTTTTATGAGCCCATCATAGCGACCTCCACTACCAAGTGGGAAACCTGTTCCTTCGCCATACACTTCGAATACCATCCCAGAGTAATAATGTATATGACTAACGAGCAATGGATCGATTTGAACGATCCCTTGAAGTTCTTCCATTTGCTCAAGAGTTAGGATAAGCGCAACAAACCGTTCAGAAACATCGTTGTCGAGCTCAGGAAATGCTGTGATTAAATCCTGCACCTTATTCCCTTGAATGGCTTTTGTGAAGAAGGACATAAACTTGTCTGCTTTAGGG
This sequence comes from Chryseomicrobium palamuruense, assembly GCF_042649045.1. Taxonomy (NCBI): domain Bacteria; kingdom Bacillati; phylum Bacillota; class Bacilli; order Caryophanales; family Caryophanaceae; genus Chryseomicrobium; species Chryseomicrobium palamuruense. Next base: position 96,349 of record NZ_JBHSEF010000022.1, read on the forward strand.
GATTCTTTCGCCCACGCGTCAATCCCTACAAAGTTTCGTTCAAGGAGAGCAGTTCTTACGCGCGATTGCTCCACTTCATCTGAAATCAATGTTTGAATGACATGATCTATGAACGCGGAATGACCAATGGTTATGCGAAAGCCACTAAGCTCTAACTTTCGTAGAAGGCCTGACGCGATGCTGATGACCTCTGCATCTGCCATCTCACTCGTGTCTCCTAACAATTCAAGACCAAATTGTTCAAACTCCGCAGGTCGACCGCCTTCTTGCTGCTGCGCTCGAAAGACAGTGGAGCTATATGCTAAGCGAAGCGGATTTTTTTCCTTCAGTAATTTGGAAGCCGCTACACGGGCAATCGGCGCCGTTAAATCTGGACGCAAGACAAGCATCTCCCCCTGATTATCAACAAGTTTAAACAGAGAAGACTCGTCGAGTGAGCTGAGTTTACCTATCGTTTCAAAATATTCGAGAGAAGGCGTTTGTATAAAATCATACCCATACTGCTCCACATACTGCATGGCTTTTGAACGGATATGCTGTTGGTGTGTAAATTGACGAGGAAGTGTATCTCGCATGCCGAGTGGCTTTTCGAATTTTTGGATGGTCGTCATTTGTAGCACCTCATTTTGATTGCTAGTTTAGTTTACTGAACATCAATACTTTATCATGCTAGAGTACTAGAGAGTTAAAGTGTTAAATAGTAGTCTACGCCATACCTCTTTATTCGTCAACTGTTGTGGTTTTCCCTCTGTTCGTTTCGTGTCATCATGAATCGCTTCAGATTATGGCTGCAAACAAAAAACTCGCCCTATTCAGGACGAGCTTCGCGTTGTTCTTTCGTATAGATGACTTGCATCGGATTGCCTCCAACAAACGAGCCCGCTGGAACGTCTTTATGGACGAGGGTCGCGGCCGAAACAATCGCACCGTCGCCAATCGTGACACCAGGTAAGATGGTGGAGTTGGCACCGATCAAGACGTCATCTCCAATAATGACATCTCCCAGACGGTATTCTTCAATCAAGTATTCATGGGCAAGAATCGTAGTGTTGTACCCGATCACCGCATTCTTTCCGACTTTAATACGTTCTGGAAACATGACATCAGGCATCACCATGAGGGCAAACGCCGTATGATCCCCCACTTTCATCTTTAAAAACGTTCGGTACAACCAACTTTTCAGACGGAGAGATGGAGAGTAACGCGCAAGCTGAATGACTATAAAGTTTTTCATCACTTTTAAAAGTGGGACAGTCTTATAAACCTGCCATAACGAATTACTTTCCGTTACTTTATAGCGTTCGGTCTTTCTCATTGTGCTTCTCCAAAGACGATGCCCAATATTTCGGATATATGGTGTATGGAGTATACGGGTTCAAATGCGAGTAAATAATCGAGACCTTTGATGGACCAGGCGACAGCTACGGAATCTGCACCAGCTGCACGGGCTGCGATAATGTCATGAAAGTTATCCCCCACCATGAGCGCATCTTCTGGTGAAACTCCTAGTCGAGATAGAGCGAGACGAACAGGTTCTGGATCCGGTTTTGCATGAGTGACGTCATCTAGACCGATTACCGTTTCAAAATAATCCGTGATACCCATAAGGTCTAGTGCGCGCATCACCATCTCATTTCGTTTTGTCGATACAATGGCTAGTTTTACACCACTCGCAGATAATTGTTGAATTGTTTCGACAACTCCTGGGAATGCTTCGACCATGTCATCATGATTCGCGAGATTCCAGGTACGATATTCTTCCATCATTGCCTCAACGTTCACAGGATCGATAGCTGTAAACGTCTCACGCAATGTAGGGCCTAAAAATGGCAAGATGGATTCCCGTGAATATTTCCCAGGAAATCTTCCATTCAATACTTGTTGAAACGATTGGATAATCAATTCATTGGTATCAATTAATGTCCCGTCCAAGTCAAACAGGACTGCCTTATATTGTGGCTTCATGTGGATGTAGTCACCTCTTTTATTTGTTGTTGTTCTGCTCGTCTCCAGATGTAAGCAACAGTGATCGTTAAGACAAATGCTGTTACTACCCGGATGATGAGAAGCGGCAGAATCGGTATGCCTAGTGGGATGAAAATGAGTGTATCTTCAACGACAGCGTGACACGCCACGAGGAAGATAAATACGAGTGTCGCATCTTTTTTACTGACGCCGTCTTCTTGCACAGCTTGAATCATCACTCCTGCTCCGTAGGCTAAACCAATGACAAGACCAGCTACAAGTGTGGATGACGCATTCGGTTGCACCCCGATCAACCGAGTAAGTGGCCCCATCTTCTCGCTTAACTTCGTCATAAATCCTTTTTCACGTAAGAATTGAATCGCAATCATCAAAGGAATCACGATAAGGGCAAGTTGCAGCACGCCAAAGGAAGCTTTCTGCAATGCTAGAAGAGTGATTTCTCCCCACCCATTCGGCGTTGCTTGCGCCGCTTGAATGACGCCGTACTGAGCAATTTCCCCTCCGCCTTTCCATAACCAATTAATCATGAGGGCAGAGAAAATAGCGAGTCCAAACCGAACCACTAGGACGACCCAAAGTTTGACGCCTACTTTCAGAGCCACACCTGTCTCAATAAAAATGTTATGAGAAAAGGACAGCATTACGGCAAGAATGAAGACTTCTTTGACTGTCATCTCGAGCGATAAAATTCCCGCAATACCCGCATACAGATTTAGTGCATTCCCAAGGACGAGCGGAATCGCCGCTTCTCCTCGAAGTCCGAGTAACCCCATAAGAGGCGCAATCAAATCAATGATCCACGGGAGGACTGGCGTATATTGCAAGATGACCAATAGTAATGTAATTGGAAAAATGATTTTTCCTAATGTCCAAGCAGTTTTTAGCCCTGCTAGTAGCCCTCGTTTCCACGTTCCCACAGCACAGTCCTTCTTTCTCTACTCTTGATAACGAACCTTTACTTTTAAGATAAATCGACGATACACAAAAATGATGACGGCTACAATAATAGTTATGAGCGATACTACTTGCGCCGTGCGTAAATCACCGACCAGGTAAAGACTATCTGTACGCAAGCCTTCAATGAAGAAGCGTCCTACTGAATACCATGTTAAATAGAACAAGAACATTTCTCCGCGCAGGAGGTTCACTTTTCGCAGAAGAATCAGAATGACAACACCCGTCAAATTCCAAACCGATTCATATAAAAATGTTGGATGGTAGTACTTTCCATCGATATTCATTTGTTTAATGATCCAGTTCGGAATAAAGAGATTCTCAAGGAATGTACGGGTTACTTCGCCACCGTGCGCTTCCTGATTGATAAAGTTCCCCCACCGGCCAACGGTTTGACCAATAAGAATACTTGGTGCGACAATATCCGTTACTTTTAAAAAGGAATCTTTACGAATTCGCGTGAAGACATAGGCAGTTAAAAACGATGCAATTAGCGCACCGTGGATGGCAATGCCACCTTCCCAAATCTTGAAGGCATCGATCGGGTTATCGGCATAGTTTTCCCATTTGAAAATCACGTAATAAATTCGTGCCCCAATGATGGCAAGTGGGATGGCCCATAATAGTAGATCCGTTAAGTATTCTTGATGAAATCCGCGTTTCACCATTTCTTTCTGTGCGACTAAAAATGCAATAAGTATTCCGAAGGCAATAATCACTCCGTACCATCGGATTGTCAAAGGTCCTAATTGAAAAGCAATCGGATCTATAGCGAGTAAGACACTATCCAACATTCATTTCCCTTCTTTCTATTTCGAATTGATAACGGAATCTAACCGATCTGCGAAGTCTTCCGCAGCGTTCATGCCCATCTGTTTCAACCGATGGTTCATCGCAGCCACCTCAATGATGACGGCTAAATTTCGTCCTGGACGAACCGGAACGGTTAGCTTTGTAATATTGGTATCGATGATTGACATCTTCTCTTCTTCAATACCGAGACGATCATAACTCTTCGTCGCATCCCAAATCTCGAGTTCAATCACCAGCGTAATACGCTTATTACTTCGAATAGCAGAAGCACCAAAGAGCGTCATAATGTCGATGATGCCTAGACCGCGGATTTCGAGTAAATGTTCAATTAATTTCGGCGCCGCTCCAATCAGCATGCCTTCGCCTTCTTGACGAATCTCGACACAATCATCGGCAACTAGACGATGGCCACGCTTGACAAGTTCCAATGCAGTCTCACTTTTCCCGACACCTGATTTCCCGATGATCAGAACGCCTACTCCGTGTATATCCACGAGGACACCATGTACAGCTGTCGTTGGCGCCAATTCTCTTTCCAGAAAACTTGTCAGTTGACTATATAAACGTGTTGTCGGCGTCTTTGTAGAAAAGACAGGGACGGATTTTTGGTTGGAAGCAGCAATCAGTTCTTCTGGCACTCCATGATTGTGAGCCACTACAATGGCGGGTGTATCCGGTGCACAGAGCTTAAGCATACGTTCTGCTTTTTCATTTGGTTCCAATAATTCAAAAAAAGACAACTCCGTTTTACCAAGAAGCTGAATCCGGTTGGATGGGTAATGCGTAAAATACCCCGCCATCTCCAGGCCTGGGCGAGAGATGTCAATGACAGAAATATGCCGTCCAATCCCTTCTTCACCACTGACAAGTGTTAATTGGAACTGTTCATGTAAATCTTTCGCTGTCACATGTGCCATGGGTTTTCCCCCTTTACTAAAACATATTTCCTATTGTAGCACGAGGGCGATTGGGAAGAGTATCCTTCTCGCTTCATTTTCACTATTTCCTTACAAAAGGGGGTTTGAACATGCATCTATTAATAGATCCCGGACACGGTCCAACCACACCCGGAAAACGGTCACCAGATGGCAAGCTACGTGAATTCGAATGCAATTATCACATCTCGCTCTTTATTCAGCAGTACTTAAAAGGGAAAATTGAATGTTCCTTAACAACAACGGGGAAACGCGATGTTCCTCTTTGGGAACGGAGTCAAATGGCCAACCAGTTAAACGTAGATGTGTATGTATCTATTCATGCGAATGCCTTCGGTTCCCATTGGAATGCCGTGTCAGGCATTGAAACCTATGTTTCAAAAGGAGCTAGCCCTGCTTCCATTCAACTAGCAAAGTCCGTTCAGAAAAATCTAGTTAACTTAACAGGCCGTCTTGACCGCGGCGTGAAGCAAGCGGAGTTTCACGTCCTTACTCGAACGAAGATGCCCGCTATTCTAGTCGAAGTCGGCTTTATGACCCATCGAATTGAATGCGCTCTCCTTCTGACAGAGGCTTATCAAAAGAAATGTGCCCAAGCAATCGCTCGTGCACTGGAGGAACAGTTGTTGTGAGAACTGTTCTGAAACGATTTGGAGAGAACCAGTCTCAAAAACTGCGAAAAGCCGCCAAACCCCACTAGGGTCGGCGGCTTGTTTCATTTATCGGTTTTCTGGATCGTGCGTCGCATCTGCACCAGATTGGAACGATTCGTTCGTTGCCTCTGTTGCGAATGTCGTTTCTTCTGTGACAGTAGAAGATGCTGTCGTTTCCGTTGAAGTTGGTTCAGGCGATTTTGTTGTTGTGTCTTCTGTTGATGTGTAACGGACGACAACGGTTCCTGTTTTCGCTTCTCCAGATACGTACAGTGGAGATTGATCATCCTCTGTCGCTTTCGAGAAAGACACTTTTTTGTTCATGAATTGTTCGGACTGATTGCTTTGCGTCACATCAGCTAATTGAACATCTAATTGGCCAAGTTGGGTCGTAGCTTCTCCTTTTAATGGCACGTGCCGTGGAACATATAGTTCTACATTTCCAGCTAGAGCCGTCCCTTCCAGTTTACGAGGCTTTTCATGCTTCGTTGTGAGAATTAGATTGCCATTCACGCTAGATGCTTCAAGGTCACGGATTTTACCTTCTACATAGATACGTCCATTGACCGCTTCAACATCCACCGCTTCTCCGTCCACGTCTTTTAATTGAACAGCTCCATTCACCGTCTCCACATCGACTTCTTCAATATTCATGTGATGTAAAGATACTTTTCCATTCGTTGTTTTGATTTTCACATGTTTCGCATCAAACGAACCTGCTGTTAAATCACCGTTAAACAAACGAACCGTAAGCTGTTCATAGTGTTCTTTCGGAACATGAAGTGTTGTGTGCACAGAAATCGTCTTCATATCACTGAAGATTCGTAAGCGACCATCTTCTTCTTTAAACACAAAATCGGAATGAAGTTTTTGACGTAGCTCTTCTTCAGGCATTTGACGATATGATTTTACTGTCAAATCAGCTTTTACTGTTTTTTCATCGGTCGGAAATATCTCTACTTTCCCGTTCGCGATATCGACTGTAATAGACCGCAGCGCTTCCACTTCCACCGAATAGTGATCCTTTATGCTTACCGCATCACCAAATGGATTGTCAAAATCAAATTGGCGAATTTTATCGACCGTTCCTTGCATCATTTGCATGACGCGTTCGCCGATTACTGTAAAATCACGCTTTGCATCTTCAATAAAATCACGGTTTCTGCGTGACTCTCTTTCCGTTGACTGTTGCGTAAATGTAGATTGTGTCGGTTGTTCTTGTTGTTTTGAAAGTGTGTCCAGCAGCCCCATTGCCTCTTGCGCCGTAATCTGCCCGTTCTCTAACATATCTAAAATACGTTTACGTTCATCTTGCATGGTGTGGCCTCCTCTTTCTACTGGTTATTTTGTTACGTACAGTATCTCATACGTGTCACACTGAAAAAAGTTTCATACACTTGCATCAATGGACTATTTTAACGCACTTGCCATTCGTTCTTTATCTCGTTCCAATACCGGTTTTAGATAACGTCCTGTATAGGACTCCTGTACTTCACAAATTTCTTCGGGTGTTCCTGTTGCTACAATTATACCGCCCTTGTCTCCACCTTCCGGACCTAGATCAATCATATAATCCGCTGTTTTGATGACATCAAGGTTATGTTCAATCACTAACACGGTATCGCCATTTTCAACTAATCGCTGTAATACAGTTAGAAGGCGGGCAATATCTGCTACGTGTAAACCGGTGGTTGGCTCATCAAGAATATAGAAACTCTTCCCGTTTGAACGTTTATGGAGTTCACTTGCAAGTTTTACACGTTGTGCTTCTCCGCCTGATAATGTCGTGGCTGGTTGGCCTAGTGTAATATAGCCAAGCCCTACGTCCGCTATGGTTTGAAGCTTCCGGCTGATCTTCGGATGGTTCTCAAAGAAACCTACAGCATCTTCCACGGTCATTTGAAGCACGTCAGAAATATTTTTTCCTTTGTACTTCACTTCTAGAGTTTCTCGGTTGTAGCGCTTGCCGTGACACACTTCACAAGGTACATAAACATCTGGTAAGAAATGCATCTCAATTTTTAAAATTCCATCTCCGCGGCACGCCTCACAACGGCCACCTTTGACATTGAAACTAAAACGACCTTTTTTATATCCGCGCACTTTTGCTTCATTGGTTGATGCATAGACATCTCGAATGTCATCAAACACGCCTGTATACGTCGCAGGATTCGAACGAGGGGTCCTTCCGATCGGTGACTGGTCAATATCAATGATCTTTTCGAGCTGCTCGATGCCATCCACACCTTTACTCGCTCCCGGTTTCACTTTCGCCCGGTTGATCTTTTGAGCAAGTGATTTATAAAGAATTTCATTGATCAGCGTACTTTTCCCTGACCCCGATACCCCTGTCACTGCCGTAAAGACACCTAATGGAATGTCTACAGACACTCCCTTTAAATTATTTTCAGTCGCTTCGTGTATCGTCAGCTTCCGCTCGTCCGGTTGACGACGTTCGGCAGGAACCGGAATAAACTTCTTGCCACTTAAATACTGTCCTGTTAAAGAGGCTTTGTTACGCATCACTTGTTTCGGTGTTCCTGCTGCGACAATTTCACCGCCGTGAACTCCTGCTCCCGGACCAATATCAATCAAATAATCTGCTGCCATCATGGTGTCTTCATCATGTTCAACGACAATCAGTGTGTTCCCGATGTCTCGCATATTTTGAAGCGTCCCAATCAAACGGTCATTGTCTCGTTGATGAAGACCAATGGAAGGCTCATCGAGAATATAAAGGACACCTGTTAACCGAGAACCGATTTGTGTCGCTAAGCGAATCCGTTGAGCTTCTCCACCGGATAAGGTACCGGCTGCACGACTCAGCGTTAAATAATCAAGCCCCACATTGATTAGAAATCCTAATCGTTCATCGATTTCACGCAAAATCAAGCGAGCAATTTGCATATCTTTCTCCGATAGGTTGAGGGATTTGAAAAATGCCTCCGCTTCTTCAATCGAAAATTCACTTACCTGACCGATGTGAAGATCATTGATTTTCACTGCACGAGTCTCTTCTTTTAATCGGTATCCCTGACACGTCGGACACGCATGTTCCGCCATATATTTTTCCATTTGCTCACGAATGTAATCCGATGATGTATCTTTATAACGTCGCTCTACATTGGATAGAACACCTTCAAAATAAATCATATTGTCCCGCACTTGCCCAAACTCATTCACATAGCGGAAACGAAGTTTCTCTTTTCCTGACCCTTTCATTAGTTTATCCCACTGGTCTTTTGGCAAATCCTTAACAGGCTTCTTCATTGAAATCTTATAATGTTTCGATACTGCCTCTAGTAGTTTCGGATAATAATTGGAGCTCGTCGGTTGCCAAGCTACAATGGCGCCTTGTTCAAGTGACAATGTTGAATCTGGCACGACTAGTTCCGGGTCCACTTCTAGCTTCATTCCTAACCCATCACAGTCCGGACACGCTCCAAACGGGCTGTTGAACGAGAACATACGCGGTTCAAGTTCACCGATAGAAAATCCACAATACGGACACGCATGGTGTTCAGAGAATAAGAGTTCTTCTTCACCAATAACGTCAATAATGACATTTCCTTCGGCTAAGCGAAGTGCTGCTTCAAGCGAGTCACTTAAGCGCGCTTCGACCCCTTCTTTCACCACAATTCGGTCAATGACGACAGAGATTGTATGTTTTTTATTTTTATCGAGTTCAATGTTATCATCTAAATCAATCAGATCATCATTCACGCGAACACGTACGTACCCTTGTTTGCGCAAATCATCTAATAGTTTGACATGCGTTCCTTTTCGTCCGGAAACGACGGGAGCCAACACTTGCAATTTAGTTCGTTCCGGATATTCCATAATCCGGTCGACCATCTGTTCAATGGTCTGAGAGGTGATTTCAATCCCATGAATCGGACAAATTGGTTTTCCGACACGTGCGTAGAGGAGACGTAAGTAATCATTGATTTCTGTTACCGTCCCGACAGTCGAGCGTGGATTTCGACTTGTTGTTTTTTGATCAATTGAAATAGCCGGAGAAAGTCCTTCAATCGTATCGACATCCGGTTTATCCATTTGCCCTAAAAATTGACGTGCGTAAGCAGACAACGATTCTACGTACCGTCGTTGCCCTTCCGCATAAATCGTATCAAACGCTAAGGAGGATTTTCCCGACCCAGAAAGGCCCGTCATAACAACGAGCTTGTCTCGGGGAATGGTTACACTAATATTTTTTAAGTTGTGGGCGCGCGCCCCTTCAATTCGTATTTCTTGGTGTTTCACTTAATTTCCTCCTTCCAGCTTCAGTTCAAGAAGTGCATCACGCAGTTCAGCTGCTCGCTCAAAATTGAGTGCACGAGCTGCATCTTTCATTTCTTTTTCAAGGTTGGTGATAAGCGCTGCGCGTTCATCCTTCGACAACTCTTTACCAGATACAAGTTGTTGTGCATACGTTTCAACTTCTTCCGCAGCTTGTGTAGCTCGAATCACTTCACGTACTTTCTTATTAATGGTTGTTGGAATAATACCGTGTTCTTCATTGTAAGCCATTTGTATCGTTCGACGACGTTTTGTCTCGTCTATCGCTTTCTGCATCGAATCTGTTATCTTATCGGCATACATAATAACTTCTCCGTTCGAGTTCCGCGCGGCACGCCCAATTGTCTGGATCAGCGAACGTTCTGAGCGAAGGAACCCCTCTTTATCTGCATCAAGAATGGCAACGAGTGACACTTCCGGAATATCAAGTCCTTCACGGAGCAAGTTGATTCCAATCAAGACGTCATAGACACCGAGTCGGAGTTCACGAATGATTTCGATCCGTTCGAGTGTTTTAATTTCTGAGTGCAGATATTGCACTTTGATTTGCATTTCTTTTAAGTAATCAGTTAAGTCTTCCGACATTTTTTTCGTCAATGTCGTAATGAGAACACGTTCATTACGTTCTGCCCGTAAATTGATTTCATGAATCAAATCATCGATTTGGCCATGGATAGGTCGGATATGAATGACGGGATCCAGTAGACCTGTCGGACGAATGATTTGCTCGACCATCTCTGGTGTATGTTCAATTTCATACGGACCGGGTGTAGCGGATACATAAATCGCTTGATGAATATGCTCTTCAAACTCTTCAAATTTCAGCGGACGATTGTCGAGTGCAGATGGTAAACGGAATCCGTGATCAACAAGCACTGATTTTCGCGCTTGGTCTCCATTATACATTCCGCGAACTTGCGGCAAAGATACGTGGCTCTCATCGACAACGAGTAAGAAATCATCGGGGAAATAATCGAGCAATGTATACGGAGTCGCTCCTGCTTCACGCAATGTTAAATGGCGTGAATAGTTCTCGATACCGGAACAAAAGCCCATCTCACGCATCATTTCTAAATCATAATTGGTGCGTTGTTCGAGACGTTGGGCTTCTAGAAGTTTATCTTCTGCACGAAGCTTTTCAAGTTGCTCTTCAAGTTCACGTTCGATGTTCCCAATGGCTACTTGCATTTTCTCTTCACGCGTAACGAAGTGAGATGCTGGGAAAATGGCCACATGATCTCGTTCACCCATAATTTCCCCTGTCAATGCATCCACTTCACGAATGCGGTCGATTTCATCACCAAAAAACTCCACGCGAAGGCATTTTTCATCACGAGAAGCTGGGAAGATTTCGACGACATCTCCACGGACACGGAAAGTCCCACGAACGAAGTTGATATCATTGCGTTCATATTGAACATCGACAAGACGACGTAATAGTTGATTGCGCTCAATTTCCATACCCGTTCGTAAAGAGACCACCATCTCTTTATATTCTTCCGGGTTCCCTAAGCCATAAATACACGATACCGAGGCAATGATAATGACATCTTTGCGCTCAAACAAGGAAGATGTTGCTGAGTGACGCAGTTTATCAATTTCATCATTGATGCTTGAATCTTTTTCAATGTAAGTATCGGTTTGTGGCACGTAGGCTTCCGGCTGATAATAGTCGTAGTAACTGACAAAGTACTCAACTGCGTTATTCGGAAAGAACTCTTTAAACTCACTGTAGAGTTGCCCCGCTAATGTTTTATTGTGGGCCATCACCAGTGTCGGACGGTTAATTTCTTTGATGACGTTGGAAACGGTGAACGTCTTCCCTGTCCCTGTCGCCCCAAGAAGTGTTTGGTGGCGTTCTCCTTTTTGTACACCTTTTATAAGCTCCGCAATCGCCGTCACTTGATCGCCTGCCGGCTCATACGGTGCTTGCAAATCAAATAAGTTTTCTTCGGCCATTTTTTTCACCTTGCTTTCTTATATGAAGTCTCGGTAATTTTCCTTACCCTATTCACCGAGAACTTAAAAACGAACGTATGTTTTTATAGTAGTCCTTTTTACGGATTTTCGCAACGAATACATCTGCTGAAACACGATAGTTTAGTTAAATCAATAGGAATCTTTTTTAAAGCCTTCAACTTTCCAATAGATAATCCTCTGAAACACCAGAAAGTTCACTAAAACCTTCGCTTTTCTGAGGACGTGACTCCCTGCCTCCTCATCGGGGCCCCTGAAATGCTCTGCATTTCCTCCCCACTTGCGGGGTCAGATGAGCCACTCTAAAGCCTCTAGAAGTCTTCGGTTTTAGCTCACTTTCTTAGATAGTGTCACAATGAGAGATACCATTCTTCATTCACCTGACCAAAGCTGGTTGCCTAACGTGACCGTCGGAGTCTTTTAATCCGTCGGTCACATCATATACATCCTTTCTTTCGCCTCACGACAAACAAAAAAACTGCCCTTCGGCAGTTTTTTAGGTGGTATGTAGTTCATTTAGCTGGCTTGTATACACCATGAACTTCTCTTGATCCCCCGCGTCGAGTGCAGCATCAATGAGATGGTTGAGTCTCTCTGTCAGCTGTTCCCGGTGAATATGGTCTAAGAACATATCCAGATAGATTTCTTGCAAAAGAGTCATGGATGAAGATTCCGTTCCTGTGTCTGACATTGCTTTTAGAAAATCCGTGTATGAATAGTACTTGTCCATAATATTCACCTCTTTTGATTTCTATTATACCAAGCCATCGTCAGTTTGCAATAATTTTTTAGAATATTCGAAATCAACCCATTCGATTCACTTTTTGAAATAATCAAAAATTAAAGATTGTTTGATTTCCAATTAACGGTATAATAGGAAGTATCCTAATCCAAAGGGGCTATGTTGTGTGAACAAACCTAAAGATACATCGGAATACTATTTGTCGATGGATGCCGCCGTCATCCGTCCCGTTTTTCAGGATTTGAGAATTCAGGCTGAAGTCATCAGCCTGACAAAAGAACCAACCATTCTGCCGGTCGATTGCTTTACACTCGTCAAAAACACATGCAAACTCTGCGAAAAAACGATGGCTACCGCGCTTAAAGAAGCAACAGAATTGCTTGGACCGTACCATAAAGTCCCTATTTACATGGAAACTATTGATGGCAGACCATTTATCTTGATTCCTTTGCAGTCTCCCCGCTCGACAGTCAATACGTGGGTCACCCTTCATGCCATTGAATATCACAAACGCAGTTCAAAAGATCCGGCGTACACAGACATTCATTTAACAAATGGTGAGGTTATCACGGTCAATGCTTCGTTTACTACGTTTAACCGGCAATATGTTCTGGCCAATGCATTACGAACAGCATACATAAAACTGCAAGAGCAACGTCAAGAGGATCGTCTATTAGTGTTATCCAAGTTAGCAGCAGAACCACTGAGCAAATAATGATGAAGCAATTCTTCCACTTGGTTGCGGAGACGTACATTTAAATACCGTCTGTGCTCTTCGTAACCTTGATGATAGAAAATGTACTCCGTAAACAATTCATCCGCTTCCCCCCGCACGACTTTCAATCCTTTTTTCCGGACCACTTCATGTACTTTTTTTAAATCGGTTTGTACACATTGATCCGCCGCAGCAAGCAACTCTAAATAAGGACGAGGTAGTTTAAAGCCGCCTTGTTGAACAAGTGACCGGTCTTTGGCAAGCACCGTCATGACCATCGGCAAATAAATCAATCTCTCCAAGTCATTTAGCATGTCATCTGTCAACGTTGCCATAAAAACTCCTCCTTCTCATTGTACGAACGTTTGTTCTTATTCTTATTTTACACCGGAACAACAAAAAAGCAACTTCCAAATGTTGTGGAAGTTGCTTAAATTTATTTGGTGAATTTTAAGAAGTTTAACAACGGACGGTAGTTCTTACCTGCAAGTCCGATAAACTCAACAAACAATTCAATGATCACGAGCATCACGGCAACCAGTAACAATGCTCCCCAGACCGTCGCTTGAGAGAAAATTAATGCCGTAATACCGAACAGTGCGGCAATCGCATAAATAATCAATACAGTTTGACGATGCGTAAAGCCAACATTTAATAAACAGTGATGCAAATGCGACTTGTCTGCTGCAGAGAGCGGTTGCTTTTCCCGAAGTCGGCGCACGATGGCGAAGAACGTATCTGATACCGGAACACCTAACATGATGACTGGAATGATCAACGCAAACATCGTAACTCCCTTAAAGCCAAGTAGAGCGAACACAGAAATCATGAAGCCTAAGAACAGAGCGCCTGTATCTCCCATAAAAATACGTGCTGGATAGAAGTTAAATACTAAGAAACCAAGTGTACTTGCGGCTAAGATGGCTGTCACTGTAGCGACGAATGGGTTCCCCATTAAAATCGCCATAGCGGAAAGTGTGACGAGTGCAATTGTCGAAACACCTGCTGCAAGACCGTCTAGACCGTCAATTAAGTTAACTGCATTTGTGATTCCGACAATCCAAATGATGGTTAGTGGGATGGCGAAGTAACCAAACTCCAAATCTCCTCCAAATGGAAGATTGATGAACTCGATTTGAATCTCTCCGTAAACAACAATGACAAGTGCCGCTGCTAATTGACCAAGCAGTTTCGCTTTTGCTGTAATCTCTAACATATCATCGAGAATGCCGGTAATAATGATAATCGTGGCTCCAATTAATAGGGCTTTATCAAAGTCACCGTCCGGACGGTAGATCAAATACGTAAGAACAAACGATAAATATATGGCTAATCCGCCAAGACGCGGCATAATCCGCGCATGAACTTTTCGGTAATTGGGACGATCCACTGCTCCTACTCGGTACGCTAAACGTTTCACTAGCGGGGTCAGTACGATGGATGCGACAAATGCCAAGACCAATGCAAAGGCTAGCATGTCTCTCCTCCTCTTTCTGCAAATCTTTAAGTATTATAGCACTTTCCCAACAAATTAACAGTAGCAACTTTCACCAGACTTGAAAAACAAGACTTCTCACCCAGAAAATTCAGCCCACCTAAATTAGAAAAGTTCTTCAAAAAATGGTAGAATGAAATGAATGTGTTGTAAACAGAAGGAGCTTACTTATGAACATTTCATTAAAACAGTTTTTTAATACCAATAACCGGTTGATGAAAAAATATACAAAGAACGTGAAAGAAATAAACGCACTCGAAGCGTCCATCAGTGAATTGACAGATGATGAGTTACAAAATAAGACGGCTGAGTTCCGTGAAAAGTTGCAAAACGGAGCAACAATCGACAGTATGACCAACGAAGCATTTGCTGTTGTTCGGGAAGCCTCCAAGCGCGTGTTAAAAATGCGTCATTTTGACGTCCAACTTCTCGGTGGACTCGTCCTTGCAGACGGAAATATTTCAGAAATGCCTACGGGCGAAGGTAAAACGCTCGTCGCTTCTCTTCCTTCTTATTTACATGCCTTATCTGGAAAAGGTGTTCACGTCATTACAGTCAATGACTATTTAGCAAAGCGTGACTTCGATCAAATCGGACAGATCCACCGCTTTCTAGGCTTAACAGTTGGACTTAACTTACCAATGATGACGCCCCTGACGAAGCAACATGCGTATGCAGCAGACATTACATACGGTGTAGGAACAGAATTTGGGTTTGATTATTTGCGTGACAACATGGTGCCCGACCTGTCTATCAAAGTACAGCGTCCTTACCACTTCGCCATCATTGATGAAGTGGATAGCGTGTTAATCGATGAAGCGAAGACCCCGCTGATTGTCGCAGGAAAAGCGATGGGCCGTCCCGAATTGTACAAAATTGCAGCTCTATTAGCAAAACGTTTCGTCAAAGACGTAGATTACGATTTTGACCCGGAAACGAAAGCGACTTCTCTCACAGATACGGGAATTGAAAAAGTAGAGAAAGCCTTTAGTGTGGATAACCTATATGATTTAGAGCACCAGAGCTTGTATCACTATGTGATTCAGGCGGTACGTGCCCACGTCATGTTCGAAAAAGATGTCGATTATATTGTGAAAGATGACAAAATTCATCTCGTCGATATGTTCACAGGACGTATTATGGAAGGTCGAACAATGTCAGATGGGCTTCACCAAGCGATTGAAGCGAAAGAAGGCGTGACGCCGACAGAAGAAAATAAGGCGCAAGCTCAAATCACGATTCAAAATTACTTCCGGATGTACCCAACCATTGCTGGAATGACGGGAACTGCGAAAACGCAAGAAGATGAATTCCGCCAAGTGTACGGGATGGAAGTGATTCAGATCCCAACCAATCGTCCAAAAATTCGTATCGACCAACAAGATTTAGTGTATGAAACAAAGCAACAAAAGTATACGGCCGTTGTGGAAGAAGTGAAGAAACGTCACCAAAAAGGGCAACCAGTTTTAGTGGGTACCACTTCTATCCTGCAATCCGACGAAGTAGCGAAATACTTACGGGCGGAAGGTCTTGAATTCCAGTTACTCAACGCAAAGAGTGTCGAACAGGAAGTCAAATTGATCTCGGAAGCGGGTCAACTTGGTCAAATTACCGTCGCAACGAACATGGCCGGACGAGGCACGGATATCGAGTTAGGGAACGGTGTGGCAGACGTAGGCGGACTTTACGTATTAGGTACCGAGAAACATGAAAGTCGCCGGATCGATAACCAATTACGTGGTCGTTCAGGACGCCAAGGGGATCCGGGTGAATCTCAATTTATCCTTTCCTTAGAAGATGATATGTATACGCGTTTTGCTCGTGATGAAGTTGAGAAGTTCCGTAAGTCATTAAAAACGGATGCCGATGGAATGGTGCAAAACAAAACGGTTCATGAAATGACAGAACGTACACAACGTATTGTCGAAGGCTCTCATTACTCGATGCGTGAATACAATTTGAAGCTTGATGACGTCATCAATGAACAACGCAATGTTGTGTACTCCTTACGAGACAAGATTCTCGAGAAACAAAACTTACTCGGCATCTTAAAACAAATGACGGATGAAACCGTACGCTTTGAAATCGAAGAAGCATGTCCAGATGATCTTCCGGAAGACCAGTGGCAACTGAAGCGTCTGGAAAACCGTTTAAATGAATTAATGTTATCGGCTGTGACTATCCCGTTGGATACCTCAAAGAAAAAAATGATTTACAAAAATGCTACAGGTGCGCAAGATGAACTGAATGCGTTTATTGATTCATTTGAAGACAATGAAGACGTGATGCAAATCTTACCTAAAGTGATGCTTCATTTCATTGACCAGATCTGGGTTCAACATCTCGAATCGATGACCCGTTTAAAAGAAGGAATCGGACTGCGCCATTATCAGCAAGAGGATCCGATGCGGATTTATCAGCGTGAAGGACTCGAACTCTTCCAACTGCACTTTAACCAAATGCGTACTTCCATTGCAAAAGAGATTGTCGCATTCATGAAGAAAATTAAAACACCACAGCAGGAGGTACAACATGGGACTGTTTGATCGTTTTAAAAAAACCAAAGTTCAAGGGAAAGAAGATCGACTAGGTGTGGACCAAGACCAAGGCACTGAAGGTACGGGAGAGTTGGTCAATACGACGCTTTCTTATCACCCTTCTTGGGACATTCCCCAAGAACAGCATTATGTCTTTCAGTTTTTAGCGAACGAACTAGAGCCACTTCATCCGAACCAATTGTCGTTATCTGGTATTGATATCGATCAAGCTGACACAGGCTGGTACGTTAAGGCTTTTGTTCGCAATACACTCGAACGTGAAATCAAACTTGGGATGATTGAATTATCCTTATTAGATGAAGCAGGAAAGCAAATTGCTTCGAAAGAATTCAATTTTGATGAGCTTGGTGAAATTCCGAGCCAAGGTGCTCGTCCGTGGGTATTTGAGTTTGAGAAGAGCTTTTTCGATCGCCCTTTTGATGAATTAGAAGTACCAAGTGTGTGGCAACTTGCCTTTAATGTAGCTTCCATGACACCACACCGTCTAGACCTTCACGAGAAGTGGGATGCCCAGTTGACGGAAGAGCAAAAAGAAGATTTACGTCGTGTTGTTTCGAACTTACCAAAAGTGAAACGAAACGAAATCAATCTAGTCGGCTTCCAGATCAAACAAGATCCGGAAGGTCCGCTTGCCATCAGTGCATTCATTCGTAATGGATCCACGCAAATGGTTACATTCGAAAAGCTTCCCCTTGAAGTTGTAGATGCCAATGGAGAACTTGTTGCACGAGGTAGTTTTAACTTAGATAACCTGCAAGTGAAACCTAATACGTCGTTCCCATGGTCGTTTGTCTTTCCACAAGAAATGGTCGTGGGTGAACAACCTGACCTTTCTCGTTGGATGGTACGTATCCCGGCAGATGCAACTACTAAGTAATTGAAATGACCCGCTTGAGACACCGTCTCGAGCGGGTTTTTGGTTGGATTCATACCGTTTTGAAGAGGGTAAAAGGATGGTACGAATTCTATTAGAAAAGAGGACCAACTCTACTTTATCCTCATCCCCCTACAAAAAACTATAAAAAAACAGCCCTTAGCGAGCTAAGGACTGTTTTTTCTGCTGGTACCAACCATTTTTATACGTTTGCTATATTAAAGAAAAACCCTACAATATTTATTTTAACATACTCGAAAATATTCTCAAGTGATTGCAAAAAGTTTTTACAAGGTTTTTTACTTGACGGCTGATTCCTAGCGATTCAACGTACGGTACAAGAATACAGAGAAATCTCCACGAGTAATGTGTTGTTGAGGACCAAATTTACCATCCCCTATCCCTGTGGTTATCTTACTCTCCGCTAACGCATTAATGTGAGCTTTTGCGAAGGATCCACCAATATCTGTGAAATGATTCTTAGTTGTCATAGGCAAGTTAAATCCACGTTGTAAGATAGCGGCCATTTCCGCACGAGTCAATTTTCCGTTTGGATCAAACTTTGCTCCGCCTTCTTTTCCGTTGATGACGCCTGCTGCTGCAACAGCTGCCACTTCTTCAAAGAAACGTGTTCCTTTTGGCATATCGCTGAACCCAGGGTCGCTTCCACCATACGTCAAATTCATCGCACGAGATAACAAAATGGCTGCTTGAAGGCGTGTCATATCTTGATAAGGTCCAAAGGTCCCATCCGGATATCCACCAATGACACCTGCGGTAACAAGCGCTGCCACTTCTTTTTCTGCACGGTAAGTAAGTCCCGTATCTTTAAATGAAGCTTCTTGGTAATCCGCTTTGTAGATTGCTTTTAAATCATCAAAGTAGATGCTTCCTTTTGTTTTCGTACTGCCTTCCGGTTGTGCAAAGTAGAGCTCTTGTAGTTGTAGCGGAGCTTGTAAACCTGCCGGTAACGAAGCTGTTACACGGTTCCACCCACTCCACTTCAGACCTTTTTCTTCCGTAAAGTTAACTAGTACTTCCTTTCCTGTTGCATCTTTCAGCTTCCCACGTACCCAAGATTGGCTAGCGTCTCCATAAACACGCGCAGATAGGGCTAGTGGAATGCCATCCAGCTTCATTGCTGTTTTCGGAGATACGTAAGCTGCAGACGTACCCGTTTGCCCTGTGAAATCATAAGTTACTTTTAATGCATTTGCTCCTTCAAAAGGAACTTCTTTTGCAGTAAGGCCGGAAAGTGTCGCACTCCCTCGAACGGCTGAAGCAGTCCATTCTGCAGGATGATCGAGTGAACTTAATTTTAAAGTACTGCCACTCACTGAAACAGGAATTGATACTGTTTTCCCTCCGAGTGTTCCCACAATGCTTCCTTTACCTTCTTGCGCAGACGCCGTAAATACACCGGCCGAAGTAATGGTACCCACACCACCAGTCACGCTCCAAGCAACTTGTGTCGGATCAAAATGGATTTCTCGGTTTGACGCATCATAGGCTTTTACTGAAATCGTTTGTTTCTCATTGATGCGCACCGTCATTTCCGATTGACTTGGTCGAAGAGTTGTTGGCGTAGCGACCACTTCAAATGGGAAAGATTTCACAGCCGCATCATACTTCACATCCAGTGTACCTTTACCAGCTTTTGATGCCGTGAATGTCATGCCCGACACGGTCGCTAGCTGTTGAGGTGAAGATAGCGTGTAACGTGACTGATCGATAGCCACTGGGTTGTAGTAGTTATCCATTAAGTTACCTGTTGAAACGCTTCCTTTCGCACCAACCAAGAACACACCTTCACGGTTCATTGTTGCTGCAATCGTTGTAGGCGTTCCAGCTGGAGCTGTCGACATGGAATAGAGGACAGTCGAAACCCCACGTTCTGAACCATCTGATGGACGGTTTTTCAAAGATACATTGAAGCTTCCAGGTTCACGGATTCCAAGTGCAGTCGACCCTCCACCATCTAGGTTAAGTGCATAGGAAGCACCAAGAGATTTCAAGTAGGACGAAAATTCCATCAGCGTCATCCCCTCAGAAATACCCGGTTGACGCCCATCTACCGTGACCATCCATACTTTTTTACCTGTTGCATCGATAGCTATAGCGGTCCGAGGCGCTCTTTCTGTCGCACGAGAACTCTTTGGATCAATATTTAAATCAATTTGACCATTGGAAACCAGCAGTGGGCCTGACGTCAGCATGAAGCTAGAGTTCATCCATTTTTGATCAATCGTTGCCCCGACAGTAAGTTGTTCGCCAATTTGAAGATTTTTGATATTGTCCATAGCTGTTCCATGAGCCGAAAGAACAAATCCGTCTTTCGGAATTTGTGATACAGATGTATCCCCATGTGGACGGATACCAATGACTTCCGCTTGAATGGTACGACCAAAATCAAGTGCTGCATTGCCATCAATCGCACGTAGAACCACTTCATAACCAAATTGATTGGTCTCTGTTGTTGATTTCGGGTAGTCACTTGTGAAAAGAATCAAGCTATTATCTGAACGTTGTTTATTGGAACTTGTAATGCTTTTCTTTACTCCATTATGTATAAATGAAAGGTCGAGCGCATATGTATCAATTTTGGGTAGACCATTTTCAGTGACACCAAATGCCCAGGGTTCGTTGACATATTGATCACGTCCGGAAGCGATAATCCCTGCGTTCATGAGGCGATTACGGTAAGAAATCAAGTACATTGGCAATCGGTCTTGTCCAAAGAAGGATCCATTAATGACACCGGTGACTTGTTGGCCAGGTCCTGTGAGGTTATTCGCTTGAACGGTTGGTCGTTGCAGAGTCGTTAATGGATTTGGAAATCCGACATCGACTTTCGTGAACGGATCGGATAAGTCAGAAGTCACTATGTTGACTTGAACAGGTCTACCGGATACCGTATCGGATCGCTTTTGATACTCCGTTCCTTGAGATAATTTATACTGGTCTGTCACAGCGGCTAAGGAAGATACGGGAAGTGTAACAACAATTGCAGCTGTTACGAGGGATATTAAAAATTTTTTTGATGGGTGCACGCACATTCTCCTCCTGAAATAATCTTCCTCAAGTATACAACAGGAAAGGAATGGTAACTATACTTCATTTGTCCTGTCATCTTTTCATCCATATAGAAAAAACTGCCCACGTGGTGAGCAGTCTGAATTATTCCAT
Organism: Chryseomicrobium palamuruense; assembly: GCF_042649045.1. Lineage (NCBI taxonomy): Bacteria > Bacillati > Bacillota > Bacilli > Caryophanales > Caryophanaceae > Chryseomicrobium > Chryseomicrobium palamuruense. The sequence goes on from NZ_JBHSEF010000022.1 coordinate 117,536, forward strand.
ATGTTGTTGATAGGTATGCCAGGTTGCTTTGGCAAGTTGGGTTACCGAATAGTGGTTCGATGCGTGTTCGTATAATGCTTGACCACCTTCGCTGAGAACACCCTGCGCTTTTCGACCAATGAGTCGTTCGATTTCTAGCACCATTTCATCGATTCCGTGCACAGGAACGACGGCCCCCATCTCGTCAGATTGTATAAGTTCTCTTACACCACCTACATCTGTGGTCAGTACAGGTATTTTAGCTTTCGCTGCTTCCAATAACACTAGCGGAAAACTCTCACTAGTTGATGCGAGAAGCAGGCAGTCCGATTGACGTAAGACAGCATCCACATCTGTTCGGAACCCTAGGAAATGAATCCCCTCATAAGCCTTCACTTGTTGATGAAGGTCTTCTTTCAGAGGTCCATCCCCTACAGCTAACAGCTCAACAGAATGCCCTTTTTCACGTAATTTCCGTATGAGTTCAAATGCGTCTGGGTAGTTCTTGATCGGGTGAAGCCTGGCCACCATCGTAATGACGAACGACTCTTCTTCCACCCCAAGTTCTGTCCGCGTGATATTGGGGGAATCTGGCGTTGTAAAATCGATGCCGTTATAAATGACGGAAATCTTTTCAGCAGGTATTCCTAGCGTCACCAGCATTTGTTTGAAACGTTCACTGACTGCAAAGAAGTGATCGATACTGGAGAAGACGCTCCGGTTAAGGGCTGTAAACACTCTTCCTTTAATTCCGCCTTTCACAAAATCTAGCGTCGGATCGCTATGAATCGTCGTCATCCAGTAAAACTTCGTCATTTTCTTCACAAAGAATACAAATAGATTTGCACGAGGACCGTGGGAGTGAACAATTTTCACGTGTTTCGCTTCAATCAGCTTCTTCAGTTTTTGGATAGCAGATACATCGTAACGGCTGGATTGTTGAAAGGAATGTACAGTAATCCCAAAAGCTCTCGCTTCCTCAGCAAGTCGGCCTTCTTGTAAAACCGCAAGTTCCACTTGATCTTTTGGAAGTTCTTGAAGCAAAGAGAGCAGGTGGTTCTTAGAACCACCTGTCTCCCCCCCGCTAATTATGTGGAGAATCATTGCTTTGCTCCTTCGCACGGACAAAGGCAATAAACGCCCCTGTCAGTGTGTAGTAGTATAGCGTAAATGTTTTATCTTCCCAAATGTTGTAGACCAGGCCGCACCAGAAAATCGCAATCAACGATACGACGAGCGGAATTGCGACCGGCGTGACGTGGCGTTTCTTCCAGAAGAACCACAGCATGCCAAGTAGGAAAATCGCAAATAGAATGACTCCTACTGTCCCGTTTTGGGCAATGATTTCAATGTATTGATTATCCGCATAGATGTTTGTCAAAATTCCATAATCTGCGTAAATCGGTGAGAGGTAACTTTTCGTTGCACTATCCCCAAATGTCCCAAATCCAGATCCGATGATTGGATAATCTTTATAGACTTCAAACCCTTTGACCACAACATAGAGTCGGCCGGTTGTTAAACTCTTTTCAAGAGTCGATGCAGAGATTGTCTCCCGAAGGCGATCCGCTTCGACAGCTCCAACTACAGGACCTTCTTCCACTTCACCCGTCCGCTCGAAGTTTCCAATTTCTGTATTCTGTTTAATCCACTGAGCAGCGTATGTCGTTGGAAGTACTACTGCACCAAACGATAATGCCAACACGAGAGCAACTTTCACTGCAAATTTCCACTTGCGCGTATAGAGTACATACAAGCTAAGTCCGATTGCAACAGCAATCCAGGTGCCTCGGCTATATGTCATAATCCAGATCCCACTCAATAAAATAAGGGAAATATAGAAGACGATGTTTGCCCAATTCGCAGGCTTCATCATACGTTTCAAGTAAATTGTCAAAATGGCTGCAATCGTTAAATAGACAGAAAGCACATTCGGATTATTCAATACACCATAAATACGTGATGCATTTCCTGGAGATAATTGACGATTGATCCATTTTTCAGGCATCCATGCCGAACGCATAGATAACTTTTCAATAAAGGCTTGTAACACAATCACCATGGCCATGGCGAAAGTAATCCAGAGGAATAAACGGATATCATCTTTAGTAATTCGCAGACGCTTAACAATGTAAATCAATAAGAACGTAATCACAAATGCGCGAATCTGGAAGACGATAGCTCCGATGGAGACATCATTTAGCAAACTGGCAATAGCGCCTAATGCGACAAACGCAATAAATGCCCACTCAAACTTTTCAAATTGGAAAATGGATTTCCAGTTGTTTCGTTGGTCCCAAACAATACGGAGAAACGCTGCGATGATGAGTAAATCTCCTAAAAGTTTGAGGGACGGAGCGACTTCTGTTAACAGCGCACGCGCTGGGAAATATACAAATAACAGATAAATTCCTGTTTTCGGTTGTAAAAATGCAAGTACAACAAGTACTAAAGTGACGGCATAAGAAATTGCCGGAATGTTAAATACGAAGGCGATCAGTAGGGCAAGTACGCCAACCACTACTCCAAGCACCTGTCGATCGATGCGATTATTCATGTTTCAGTTCCTCTCTCGTCTTCATTCAAGGTTTCAGTATAGCATAAACCCCCTTTGATGGAGATAAAAATAACGTGACAACTATGTTACATCTTGGAATTAGACGCACTGATCACTGGTGAAGTTTCGCGCTGTAAATTAAGGGTAAATGCTTCCAATCGATCCATTCCAAGAATCAGTTGTTCCATAGAATAAGCAAAAGAGATTCGAATGAATCCTTCTCCGAACGGTGTAAATACGCTACCTGGTACGACAGCGACACCTCCCTCTTGCAGTAAACGAGTTGCGAAATCGAAGCTCGATAAACCATATGTCCGGATGGAAGGGAAAATATAAAATGCTCCTTGCGGTTTTTCTACTTCCATACCGAGTTTTAGTAATCGATCGTAAACAAAGTCACGCCGTACTCGGTAAGCTTTATTCATTTCAAGCGGAGCATCAATCGAACCTGTCAACGCCTCAATCGTAGCATGCTGAGCAGGTACCGATGCACAAATGGTGTTATATGCATGAAGCAAAGTAATAGTAGCAATCCACTCGGCATCTCCGAATATAAAGCCAATCCGCCACCCTGTCATAGAATGCGATTTCGAAACGCCATGAATTAAAAATAGTTGTCTCCGTATTTCCGGGTAGCTAGCAAAGGATACGTGCTGTCCATCAAAGACATTCTCCGAGTAAATTTCATCTGAGAGAATAAACAGGTCTTTGTTCTTCAACACCTCAACGATTTCATCGATCCGTTGTTTATCCATCGTGACGCCTGTCGGGTTCGAAGGATTATTAAACAGAATTGCTTTTGTGGAAGGTGTAATCGCTTGTTCAATCGAATAGGCATCCGGTTGAAGCCCTGTATGAGACGTATCTAAGTAGACCACACGGGCACCAGACAACTCAATCAAAGGCTCATAACCGGAATAGATCGGAGCAGGAATGATGACTTCATCGCCTGGTTCTAAAATTGTTCGGAAGATACTATCAATTGCTTCCGTTGCACCGTTTGTGACTATGATTTCTTTGATAGGATCATATGTTGCGTTGAATTTCTGCGAGATGAAACGAGAGGCTGCTTCTCGTAAAGCAGGTAACCCTGCATTATGGGAATAGCCAGTTTGATTAGCTTGAATAGCGGCAATTCCAGCCTGCTTGACGGCTTCTGGTGTAGGGAAATCCGGTTGCCCTACTGTTAGATTCACAGCATCCGGATAATGGATCAATTGATTGGAAAACTGACGTATTCCAGGAGGTTTTATTTGGCGCGAACGCGGATTAATGGATAATGACATAAATGATCTCCTTTATATCGGTTTCTTTCTCTTAACTATACCTTCTCTCTCCCCTTCCTCCTAGCCTTTTCATACATCTTCCTAATTTTCAGAATCATCGTTTTCAGTAGCGATATATGATATACTCTAACTAATTTGAAAAGATAGGGGAATCGCCATGTTAAGAGATTTTTTTATCGCGTTATCTGAGAACCAGACGTTAAATGCTGCTGCTAAGCGCTATGGTTTGAAAATGGGCGCGCAACACGTCGTTGCCGGTACTACAGTAGAAGAAACAATTGAAAGTATCAAGAAATTAAATGCCATGGGTATTTCTGCAACAGTAGATAACTTAGGGGAATTCGTTTTTGAACGTGAAGAAGCACTTGCTGCAAAAGAACAAATCTTGGCAGTCGTGGACGCAATCAACGAACATCAAGTAGATGCACACATTTCTCTAAAACCTTCTCAATTAGGTCTAGACATCGACTATGATTTCGCTCTTGAAAACCTTCGTGAGATCGTTGATCATGCTAGCAAAACAGATATCTTTATTAACATTGACATGGAGTCAAATAAACACCTCCAACCGTCATTTGATATTTTAGATGAATTATCAAAGGACTATGACAATGTCGGAACTGTGATTCAAGCCTACTTCTTCCGCGCGGAAGAAGACATCGAAAAATATAAAAACTTCCGCCTTCGTATTGTAAAGGGCGCTTACAAAGAGCCAGCAGAAGTTGCCTATCAAACAAAAGAAGAAATCGATGCAAACTATATCCAATTAATTGAGTATCATTTAATGAATGGAAAATTCACGTCGATTGCTACACATGACCATAACGTGATCAACCATGTAAAACAATTTGTAAAAGATCACAATATTTCTACTGATAAATTTGAGTTCCAAATGCTTTATGGATTCCGTACAGATATGCAGAAAGAATTAGCTAACGAAGGCTACAACTTCTGTGTATACGTACCGTTCGGACAAGACTGGTACGGTTATTTTATGAGACGTTTAGCAGAACGTCCACAAAATATGAACCTTGTTGTAAAGCAAGTATTCACAAAAGATACAAACAAGATGCTTGGTTTAGCAGCTGCTGCATTTGCAGTAGGACGTCTATCTAAACGCAAAAAACGCTAAAAAAGAAGCTCTATCCCAAAAAAAATATGGGATAGAGCTTTTATTTGTTTAAAATTCAATGGTCCATCCAAATGGATCTGGCAGTTGGCCACTTTGAATGCCCGTTAATGTATCGTAGAGACGAGAAGACAACTCTCCTGCTTGACCGTTGTTCACATAGAATAATTCGTTCTGCCATTTAAATTCTCCAATTGGTGAAATGACAGCAGCTGTCCCCGTTCCCCACGCTTCTTCAAGTTTTCCAGTGCGATGAGCTTCCCGAATCTCTTCCATAGAAATGCGTCGTTCGATTACGGGCACTTCCCAGTATCGTAGCATATCAATGATGGAGCGTCGTGTGATCCCGTCCAAAATACTTCCGTTCAACGCAGGTGTCACTACTTTCCCGTCAATTTTAAAGAAGATATTCATACTACCCACTTCTTCTATATATTTTCGTTCAACTCCATCCAGCCACATGACTTGGGAATAGCCTTCTTCTGTCGCCTTTTCTTGTGCCTTTAAACTTGCTGCATAGTTCCCGGCTGTTTTTGCTGTTCCTGTTCCACCTGCCACAGCACGAACATATTGATTTTCAACAAGAATTTTGACTGGTGCAATTCCTTCTTTGTAGTAAGAACCTACTGGGGACAGAATAATCATAAATTTATATTTCTGTGAAGGAGCTACTCCGAGGTACCCTTCTGTTGCAATCATAAACGGACGAATATAGAGACTCGTTCCAGGAGCGGTCGGAATCCAGTCTTTTTCAATTTTTATTAATTCAATCAAGGATTCGAGCATGGCTTCTGGGTCGATTGCGGGCATGCTCATTCGTTGACACGACTCATTCATCCGCTCGAAGTTTAGGTTTGGACGGAAGAGGCGCACCATTCCATTAGGTGATTTATACGCTTTCAGGCCTTCAAATACCGTTTGTCCATAATGAAAGACAATGGCAGAAGGATCGAGAGTGAGCGGTTGATAAGGTTGAATACGCAAATCATGCCACCCCACCCCCGCAGTATAATCAGCAACAAACATATGGTCTGTAAACGTTCTTCCAAAAACTAATTGTTGATCAGGTACCTTTGCCTTTTTATCATGACAAACGTGTTTTTCTAAGCTAACTACCATTCACGGCACAACCTTTCGACTTTGCAGTTATTTGCAATATATTATATGCAATTATACACACTCTCTCGAAAAAGGGAAGTGATTTTTTAAAATTTTCGCATAATAAAACCGCCTCAGCATGAGCCAAAGCGGTTGAGATGATTTATTTATTTTTTCGCAACAGATACTCCTGTTACTCGTTTTGCTCCAATGTAGCGTTTACCCCAGTAGTAAGGATCATTAATGCTTGAAACACTAACGCCTTTAGATGATGAAGAGTGCGCAAATTTATTGTTTCCGATGTAGATTCCCACATGAGAAACTCCTTTACCGGATGTGTTGAAGAAGACGAGGTCTCCTACTTGAAGATTGGATTTCGCAACAGCCTTACCTGTTGCATACATTCCCCCACTTGTACGTGGTAGGTTGATTCCTTGTTTTTTGAATACGTAGGTAACGTAACCTGAGCAATCAAAACCAGCGGCAGTTGTTCCACCTGAACGATATTTTACTCCCATGACACTTTTCGCACTGGCAACGAGTTGGTTAGCATTGACTGAGCTTGCATCTGCAGATCCTGCAAATAAGCTGGTTGTTAATACAAACGATACGATGACCGTGGCTATGAGCTTCTTAAGTAATGACATCAGATATAATTCCTCCGTGGATTTCAAATTGTCAGATAACTTATCTGAAGTTATCTTACCACGTAAGGTACTTAAATTATTTTACAATTACATTACAATCGTGTTACAAAAGGCATATTTAGGTTTGAAGCTTCATAGAAAAGGAAATTAGAATTGTTGTACGTGTTTTTAATTAGAACCATTATTAGAAATAAGTTCGATTAAAATATTCTAGATGCTAATTTAATAGGATGATAAGCTACGTAAATAGGGGTGAATTGTGCTGAAACTATGCACAATTCATCCCTATTCTTATTTCTTCTTTAATAGAAACACATCTTCCATAACTCATGTGAACGAATTCAAATCTTTTAGGGGAAGTATGCATTCTTCTTTTGTCTATCAGCAGGCTTCATCATACCCATATCCATCAAAAAGATTCTTCCTATTTTATGAGCCGTGCCCAAAGTTCATTCGTTCGTAACGGCCTCGGACAATTTGATAGATACCATAAAGAATGAGACCAGCTGCTACAGCTGCTAAAATAAACATCCCATAAGGCTGCGCAGCTAGTTCATCTAGTGCGCCCCCAATTCCTTTGGAGTTATCGGGATTGTGTGTCCATGCTGTTCGTAAAAAGAAGAATCCGATTAATCCTAGCACAATCCCGCGAGCAATCAGTCCCGTTCGACCTGCTTGTTTCGCCATTTTTATTTCCTTATCATTCATTTCATGTGTTTTTAATTGCTTTAAAAATTTGAGTCGTGCACCACTTTGCAGTTCATAAATTCCATAAATCAAAATAATGGCACCGATAAGTCCCACGAGCCACACACCAAAAGGTTGCTCCATCAAACGAGCAGAGATCTCTCTTTCAGATTCTCCACCACTTGACGATGATTTCTTCCGAATTGCTAATAGTATGGCTGCTATAGCAAGATTCCCATGGATAATAGCACTAACAAAATAACCAATGCGTTTGATGAGACCTTTCCCATCTTTCCCCTCATACTGAGGGTCTTTAATTGCTTTAATTAAATTCCAAATGATGTATCCGAATAATCCGATGCCAATCAACCATAATAATAACTTTCCGAAAGGCATTGTTGATACATATTCGACAGCTCCTGTTGTTCCAGTTGTATTGCCTCCTGGACCAAAGGCAGCAAGCAATGCCAACACACCAATAATTATGTAGACGATTCCTTTTGTCATATAACCAGTTCGGCTGAACCGACGAATCCATGGTTTTGTCTCTTCCACACTCGCTCCCCCTTTTCTCAATGCTCTTCTTTCCCCGATTCTATGTATATAGAAACCTGCTATACTATGAAAAAGGGGGCATACGATAAAAAAATTTCTCTTCCGATTGAATGATAGTATTTGGTTAACACCTACCCTCTTCACCGTGTTTTCTATGGAAAAGTGATTTATTCACAATTATCAGATCAGGAATTACTGCATTCTACGTTTTCAGGGATTGTCCATTATGGAAGAGAAGATGTCAATGTGCTGTTAGCCGTTCTGGATGCGTATCGTCTGATACCTGATAAAATAGTTCGACAAGAAATGAGCGTTTATACTATGGCACACTACAACGAAGAATCATTACAACCTTTAGATCAACAATTTGTCGCTGAGAGACTCGCAAAACTTGAAGCATAAAAAATGAGCACCCAGAATGGGTGACCATTTTTTATTGACCTTCAATTTTCGCAGAAATAATTCCAAGCACGGTTCCTAACATAGCTCCAGCCACCACTTCTATCGGTTGATGACCGAGCAATTCTTTTAGTTCTTTTTCGCGTTCTACATATTCATAGCTCGGGAATTCTCCACTGATTTTTGAGAAATGATCCTCAAGATCGTTTACAAGCTTTGCAATTTCTCCTGTATGCCGACGAATTCCTTGCGCATCATACATCACAATGATTCCGAATGTTACAGCTAAAGCGGTTTCTGTATGACGGAATCCTTTATTTGTGGCAATATATGAAGCCAGTGCCGTAACGCCCGCCGAGTGGGAACTTGGCATACCGCCAGTTGATATGGCTTTTCCAACCTCCCATTTTCCGGTCACTTTCTTATGAGTCAAAATTTTAAGTCCTTGTGCAATTCCAATGGCACTGATGGCCGTCAAAATCCCACGATTCATTTTAAAATCGGGTGTAGGTGTTTTCATGAATAGGTCCTCCTATGTAAACTAATTTCTCCTACTATACCCCTCGAACAAGGTATCGTAAACGAACAAATGTGCATTAAAAAAGAAGGGCATAGCGCCCTCCTTGTCGGTGTTAATCATTGTCTTTTTCAAACTCAATGATGTCTCCTGTATATGGGTTCATTTCGATTTCATACTCAGTCGATCCGTCACGAAATTCAAGCTCGTACTGGTTATCATCTAGCTCAAATTTTGTGAGCGTTCCCGAAACACGGTCCTGAACTTTAGCCACGGCTTCATCTTGTGTCAACATTTTCTGGTCAGTTGCCGAAGTGACAGTTCCATTGTTCGTAGCATTCGAGTCGTCATCCTCACGATCTTCTTCGTAATCACGTACGTCACCGGTGACCGCATCAATATCAAACTCATACTGTAATTGCCCATCCTTCATTTCCACATCATAATGGGCTCTACCATCATCTGTATCAAGAGAGAAACTGACAATGTCTCCTTTTCCGGTCTCTGCTGCAATTTCTTTTGCACGCTCTTCTCCAATAAAGTCTGCACTGTTTTGAGTGACTGGAATTACATTCACTAGATCATCCCGATCGTCTGCTAACGCGACGCCCCCTATAGCCAATGCTCCGACTGCTGCTGCTCCGATTACCCATTTGTTTGTTTTTGTTAAGTTCATTATAACTTCCTCCTTTGTTTTTCTTACTCTTATCTTATCCAGGTTAGATGAGAACACACTGAGAAAAACATTAGAGTTTCATGAGAGACTAATCATCCCAGACAATCGACAGAACTTCCCCTGTAATCGCTTGAATTTGGAGGGTCGCTTCTGGACCATCGTCATCCCCATTTTGAGCAGGTCGCTCCACTTCTACGAGGTAATACCCACCATCTTGAGACTCTTCAAAATCAATGTCTTCAATGGTACCTTGAACTTGAGCAAGGGCAATTTCACTTATTTGTTGCTCCGTTAACCGTGTGGAAGAGGCAGCTGGTTTTTCCTCATTGGGTTCCGGGGTCGTTTCCGGAGCACTTGATGGTTCTTCTTGTGTCGGGCTTGAATTTTCAGTGATTCTTTCCCCTTCCTGGAGTTTTACTAGAGAGAAAACATTTCCGTATAGCCGGTCCGTACGTACTTCATAGATACCATCATCGCGAGTAATGGTGGCTTTGTATTCTTCACCCACCACTTCTAGTGCAGTAACTTCACCCGCATACATTCGTTCCAATTGTTGTTGCACTTCCGCAGGGTCTAAACGTTCTTCACCAGACGTAACAAATTGGTGGATAAACAAGCTGATCAGACCAATAGCACCTACAGCTAGAATGACAATTCCCCATCTTTTCTTCATCGTCTCAGGCACCTCCTTTACTCTAGGTTACAATGTCGACATTAAAAGTTGATGAGAACTATCGGAACGTAAGAATAGCCGTTGTCCCGAGGCCCACTTCACTTCGCAGAGTGAGATCCATATTCACTTGTCCGGCAAGTTCTTTGGCAAGGGCAAGTCCAATGCCGCTCCCCCCAGCAACTCGGGAACGCGCTTCATCCACACGGTAAAAGCGGTCAAAGACGTGAGGTAACGCGTCTTCAGGGATACCCTGTCCTTGATCATGGATTCGAATTGCGGAGGAATCCATTTCAATACGTACGTCTTTTTCGCTATATTTGATGGCGTTGTCTAAAAGTAACGTCAGGAGCTGACGAAAGCGAGATGGTTCCATTTGTTTTTGCAAAATCTCGGGAATGGACAGAAGAACAGTTCTCTCCGTTATTCGCTCCATCTGCATGGCAACCTGTCTAACTATAGGTGAAAGGTCCATCCATACTAAATCCACGTCTACTGGTTGCGTACTCCGAGCCAATTCTAAAAATTGTTCAAGCAACTTTTTCATTCGATCCGTCTCACTTGTGATGGCGTTAATTGCTTCTTGAGTGACAGCAGGATCTTCTACCCCGCGCCGCTTTAGTAGATTTGCATAGCTTTCAATGATTGTTAGAGGTGTCTTCAATTCATGTGACGCATTCGATACAAATTGTTCTTGCTTCCGGTAGTTTTCTTCAAGCTGCCGCATCATTGCATTAAATTCTCGACTCAACTGAGCCGTCTCATCTCTCATTTCCGCATCAACATCTATTTCTTGATAAGCAGCATGTTGGCGATTCGCTCTCATTTGAGAGATTAATTTTTCAATTGGTGCAGTAATTTGGCGACCTAAAATAAAATTCGATGTGAAGAGTAGTAAGATGCCCGCAATGGTAACAAATAGAAATGTTCGCATAAGTAAAGTCAATGTGTCATCGAGTTCTTGTTGCGTCTGATGAAGCTGGATTTGAACAATCTGGCCTGTTCCTATCAGCGCTTCGGTGGCCACAGAAAGAACCGTTTGATTATTCCATTCCGATTGAATAAAGGGTTTTGATGGCGGGATGGCTACTTCATAATTGTGAAGTCTGTCGACAGTATCAATAGAAAAAAGTAGTTGATTGTTTTCGACTACGCGGATGGCTCCGTTTTCCGGTATATACGCACGCAGAATGGTTGGAATGTCACGCTCCTCTTGAACGGATGTAAGTGCGGCCGCAATCTGTTGAATATCGTTTCGCAGTGGATTGGCAGCATTGGAATACGCATTTTGTTGGACAAGGAAGAACGTGAGACCGTTCACGAAAAGGATCGTGATACAAGCAAGAAGTGTTGAGTAAATATGAATCTTTGCCTTAAGCTTCATCTTTTGTCTCCTTCAGCATGTAACCAACACCACGTATAGTTTGCAAATAACTTTTGCCTGGCGTTTCTAGTTTTTTTCGTACGTAGCGGACATAGACATCCACTACATTCGTATCTCCGTAATAATCGAAGCCCCATACTCGATCAAGAATTTGTTCACGAGTAAGTACCTGTTCCGGATTTTTCATAAAGTACGCGAGGAGTTCGAATTCTCGAGGTGTGAATGGAATCAATTCCCCGTCACGCATCACTTCATGCTTTGTCTCATCCAGCATGAGACTCCCCTTATGCATTCCCGTTTGTTTGTTGGCTGTACGTCTTAAAGCTGACCGGATTCTGGCGAAAACTTCTTCCATCTCAAAAGGTTTGGTAATGTAATCGTTTGCCCCGAGATCCAGCCCCTCCACTTTATCCTTCACCGTTCCTTTTGCGGTTAGCATAAGTACAGGCGTATGTTCATCTGTTGCTCGAATTCGCTTCAACACTTCGAACCCGTTCATTTCCGGAAGCATAACATCGAGCAACACTAAGTCAATTTCTTTTTCACGAAAGGAAATTAGACCATCCATTCCTGTATGGGCAATCACTGTATAATAGCCTTCATACTCCAACTCCAGTTGAAGGAGCCTCGCAATTTTCACTTCATCTTCAACAATTAAAATGGTTTCCGTCATGGCACCTTCTCCATTCCTGCTGTTTTGTTCATCGTACCAGAAATTTCTTCTGTTGGTCAGAATGTTCACTCCTAGTTTAGACATGATCATTGGACAGTGTTACACTTGAATATACAGAAAAAGGAGGTTTGGTCTATGTATGTAGTGACATCTACATTTTTAGTATCTGCAGAAAAAGCAGATGAAGTCATCAGGATTTATAAGAAACGATCACGAAAAGTAGACCAAGAACGTGGTTTTTCACGCTTTCAATTGCTTCAAAATGCCAAGAAACAAGGCGAAATCAGTGTCTATGTGGAATGGGAATCTAAGCAACATTATTTGTCGTGGGTTCGAAGTCAACAATTAAACTAGAAACTGCATTAAAGGAATTATATAAATAGAAGCGTAGGAGCCGAGTTGGCTGCCACGCTTTTTCTAATGGGTGTATTTGTAGTCTGAAATAAATTGAAAAGCTTTATCGAATTTTTTTAGTTTACGATAATACCGAACTAATAGTTGGGAGAATAAATCCTCCATATACTTTTCTTCTGGAAGAGATTTGGTAAAAGGCAAGACCTCATTTTCTAAATAGTCCATCGCTTCTTGTTCAGGACCACTTAACGACATCAAGTAATAACTAGAGTATAGTTGAAAGTTTTCCAGTCTCTTTTCTTTAGCAATTTGGTAGAGTTCCTCAAATGTATTTAATGCATCCCCATGCTTTTTTAATTCGATTTCAGTTAATCCAATATTAAAGAGGCAGTTTACATAGTACATATCATTCTGTGAAAAATGCTGTTGAGCAATTTTAAAATATGCCAATGCAACTGAATAGTTTTGCGTCTTATAATGTAAATCAGCCATATTATGATAAATATAAGGAATCATATCTTTTTGGTCCAACATCTCTGCGTTTCTTAACACATGATCATAACATTCTGCTGCATCCTCATAAATATGAGCATTTGAAAAGTTCACAGCTAATCCCATTTGAATAAGTAAAATTCGCTTAAAGTTATATTGGGCAGAGGCATACTCGAGTGCTTTCTTACCATAATAGATTGCTCGACTTTGCTCTTCTAGATTAGTTTTAATCAGACTTAAATGATAGTAGAATTCCGCTTCAAATCCAATGAAAGTAGTGTAGGTCCTTGCTAAATTTTCAAATCTCTCATTTGCATTAATAAAATTTGATTGCATCATTTCTACCATTCCCAGAAAATACTCAAATAAAATTTCCTCTGATGATGAAAAGTGAGGTTTTAATTTCTTAAGCTTTTTAACTGAACTCGTAATATATTCATTTTTCCGCGCAGAAATAAAATATCTCAACTTTAATAGCTCGGCCATATGGTAGTATTCCGTATATGGGAGAAACTCATCATAGGTTGCGATTTCATAATATACAAAATCTGCTTTTTCAACATTAATATATATGACATGTTTTGTGAATTGAGCAATTAAATTGTCCAAATGATTAAGCTTTTGGTCAATCATAGCTTGTGTAAGGCCTATTACTTTTAAATACGCTTTTAATTCTTTCGCTGATAATTCTTCTACACTTTTTAAACGGTCTATTGACAAATTTTGTTTCTCAAGTATTTTATCGTTGATTTTCTGATGGTCAAGTTCATATAAGATGTATCCTTTATAATTCATATGACGTCCTACTTTACTTGTTTTCTTAATAGTAGTGGAAAAAAGTCACTGTTACAAAACAATATTTTACATTTATCACTAAAGTCTTTTACATATTAAAAGCCGTCTCGTAAATTTACGAGACGGCTTAGTAGATTAATTGATTGGTGGTAGGATTGGGATAGTAGGTGTTCTACCGGCACCCATTGGTGAAAACAGTTCTGGAGCAGCAACCATTGCGATGTCATTTCCAAAAGTAAAAATCAATGCACAAGCGAAAAATAATGTTATAACTATTCTTTTTTTCATATCCAATATCTCTCCTTATTAATCTAATAGGTGTAAAGCTTTATCAAACTGACCTTTTTCCTTAAAATAGTCAGCTAATAATTGAGAAAAATGTTTATGTGATTCTTTTAGCTCAGTTTTTTTATTAGTATATGGCAATATTTTGGTTTCTAAATACTTCATTGCTTCATCTATTTTTCCTGAGACTTTTATTAAGTAGAACTGAGAAAACAATTGATAGTGAGTATTTTGTATTTGTCTAGAAACTGAATTTAATAGTTCGAAACTACTTTTACTTTTTACGTAATTCTTATTTTCCATCTCTGATATCCCTTTATTGTGTAGTGATAAGAGATATAGTTCAGATGTCTTTGGCAATAATTCCATTGCCTTAGAAAAATACTCACCTGCCATATCATATTTATCAATCATGTGGTACATATCCCCCATGTTATGATATATACTTGGCAAATATTCCTTCTTATTTAACAACATTGTATTTCTAATAAGATGTTGATAAATCTCCAATGCTTCATTAAACATCAATGCTCTTGAATAATTAACTGCAAGTAACATTTGCACTTGAACAATTCGTATAAAATTAAAATCTTCTTTAAATTGTTGTAACGCATTTTTCCCATAATAAATGGATGGGCCATATTGATTTAAACTGGACTTTAACACAGAAAAATTATAATTAATTTCCCCAATCATTTCTGGACTCATCAAAGCATTTTCAATTAGATATGATAATTGTTCTTCTGCATCTTCCACCTTTCCCCTTATAGCTAATGCTAAAGCACTAATGTACGTATGTAAATGCTTTTCGAGTTGGGAAAAGTTTTGCTTGTGAACTGTTAACCACTTCAATTGTTTTTCTGCTTTGTCTGCTTTATGAATGAGTAAATAATATCTTGCTTTATATAATTCATATAAATAAAGTTGATCTGTAAATGGAATTAATTCATCTTTAGTAATAAGTTCATTATAGGTTTTTTCTAATTGATCCATTTCTAAGTAATACATTTCATCGACAAATCTTCTTAATAAAAGTTTAATTTCACCCTCTAACTTCTCTACATCCTGCAAGTCTATATTTAGCCGCTCTAAGAGTAGGCGTATTGTTTCTTCGTTCGCTTCTTTACTATTGTTCTCAATCTTACTTAAGTGCGGAACAGAACAAATTCCATCAGCCAGCGTTTGTTGGGTTAGCCCTTGCTTCGTTCGATGGAATTTAATTAACGATCCAATCTTCATTTTTTCCTGCCTCCTCTCCACTCATTCCCATTTTAGAACAAATTTTCGGAATAAACAAAACAAATAATGGAATCGATTTCATTTCCAACTTCTATAAGATGTTGGGAAAATCGAACGCATAATCGCTTTTATTTTTTCCCAATAAACAAAAAATTCTGAGCATGATACAGTGTAATCAGCAACACCCCCCAAACCTAAACCTTTGCAAAGGAGATTGGGATTTATGAACAAAGTCAACTCATACGTGATTGTCGGATGTCCAGCGCTAACATTCGCATCACCTGTTGGCACAAATTCTATACTCGTACAACCAATTGGAGATCGTTTCGCTCCTATTGAAGAAAATTGGAAGCCCGTTGGAGATCGCAACAAACCAATTGGAGACGGTTGGACACCCATTGGTGATTCGTACAGATCGATTGGCGACTAATTCGGTAGGCGTTAAACGTTCTCCCACTAAACTGACAATGGTGGAGGAGAAATCAAAATGAAGATGAACAAAGCTAAAGCAGTCGTAATGAGTGGTCTACTTGCATTATCTCTAGCTGGAACTGTCATTAGCGTGTCAGCAGCTGACATATCAAATAAAGGTGTTGAAAAAATTCGTGTTTTTGTGGAAGCTTCGTCACAAACTCAAGCGAATACAGTGAAGGGTCAACACGGCAAACGCTGGGAGTTCACAGCGACGACTTTCTCGACTGAGATGACGGAGAAGCAATTTGAAGCTCTTCAGAAGAACAAGAACTTAAAGTTGACTAAAGTAGAAGAAGTAACTGTTGCGGCTGACCTTCGCGCAGCGAATAAGCCAGGTGATGTGGAAGTGCTGGCGGAGTATCCATCCGAACAAGTGCCATGGGGTATGAAGGCCATCTACAACAATAGTGGCTTGACGACGACTTCTGGTGGTTCAGGAATCAACATCGCTGTTCTTGATACAGGAGTTAATGTAAACCACTACGACTTAGTTAATACCGTAGAGCAGTGCAAAGACTTTACGACAGCTTCTGGATTAACGAATGGACAGTGTAATGATGCCAACGGGCACGGGACTCACGTAGCAGGTACGGCTCTAGCAGATGGAGGTAGCGACAAAGCAGGGGTTTACGGCGTTGCACCGGATGCGGATCTTTGGGCATATAAAGTTCTAGGTGACAATGGTTCGGGGTACTCAGATGACATTGCTGCAGCTATCCGTCACGCAGCAGACCAAGCTTCTGCTACTGGTACAAAAACTGTAATCAATATGTCACTAGGTTCCTCAAGTAACAATAGCTTGATCTCTAGTGCTGTGAACTATGCGTACTCTAAAGGCGTATTAATCGTAGCTGCTGCAGGAAATTCAGGACCTCAGATGGGATCAATCGGCTATCCGGCGGCTCTTCCGAATGCCATTGCAGTTGCAGCTCTTGAGAACCGTTTCGTTAATGGTACTCACCGTGTGGCTGACTTCTCCTCGCGAGGCTATTCATCAACAGATGGGGACTATATTATTCAAACCGGTGATGTGGAAATTTCTGCACCTGGTGCAGCTATCTATTCAACTTGGAACAATGGTGGATATAACTCAATCAGTGGTACATCGATGGCTTCACCACACGTAGCAGGTTTAGCTGCAAAAATTTGGGCACAAAACCCATTGTGGTCCCATACACAATTACGTACAAACCTTCAAAATCGTGCGAAAGCATATGACATTAAAGGAGGAACCGGTGCAGCAACTGGCGATGATTATGCATCAGGTTTTGGATTTGCACGCGTTCAATAACATGAGTAAGACCCTTGTCAGTTGGAGGACAAGGGTCTTTTCTTATGTATAGAGAGATGGATAACCAAGAACGCTAAACATCCGACTACGCTGTTTATGTAGCATCGCAAGGGACGCTTCAGCTTCCAATGATTCACCGTTTGGAAAAATAATTTTTGTTCGTTGTGGATTTAATGAAATAAATGTCATGGGATGATTGAATAACCAAATGCACTGATTGTGTTGAGGTGAACTTGTCGGAAAGGCCGCCACAAGAGGCTCGGAAATCATCACAGGTACTTTCTTTTTATATTGTTCTTGACTGAGTCGTCGAGTCGCTTCTTCTCTTCCTTTATAGGAAGCTCCGTGCAATAAACAGATTCCATCTAATAAGTCTGCGGGCTTACTTTCACTATAATGCACTTTCTCTACAGTAAAAACGACAGAACGATAGGGCTGGAAAGGCCAGCTTCCAATCGCATAGATTTTCCGAACAGGTATACTCGATAACTGTGCAAATGCCTGTTGATCCATTCATAGTCTCCTCAATATTCCAGAATACTCCTAGTATACCCTTGCCATTTATTCCCGTAAATAGTAAATTTACAATATTCATATTTTTCGAAAATTTGATTCTGTATAAATGAAGTTTTCTCTATTAAACGTACAATTTGGTTCGTGAAACTCATCAATTATTCATTCGACCGCCTTTCCACTCCCCTTTACACTAAGTCTTACCTAGGAATACTTCTTGTGCACAAGACAAAGGATTGCTCCACATGACCACGTTTGAAGAAGTAGCAGAAGCATATCAACCAATGATTTCTTCTATCTTAAGAAAGACACAGATTTATCGTGACCATGACGTCTTTAGACAAGCAGCCACAATTGCATTATGGAAAGTATGGGAAACCTATGACGAATCAAAAGGTTCATTTGCAGGTTTCGCTTACCGTTCTATGTACGGGGCTGTGCTTGACGAATTAAAACGAACATCCAAAGATATCCCGCTCGACACACCGTTTTTTGAACAGTTGACAACATGGAAAGAAGAAGAATGTTTCTTAGATATACTTAAGGATTTGTCAGACGCTCAGCAAAAAGTCATCATCCTCTCTTATATTTATGGCTATACGGCATTAGAAATCGCACATTTACTAAACATCTCTGAAGCGGGAGTAAAAAAGAGAAAAAAAGTAGCGTTACGTGTGTTGAGAGAACTGATCACCAACGGCTGTTAAAGTACTTTCGGATAAAGAGCTTACTCGCTCTTAACAGCTCTGAGCTCGTTCCACAACCATCTTATTAAAAAACACCTGATGCTAGAAGAGCATCGGGTGTAGGGGGTACATTATTTGAAGTTCAAAACCATGATTCCACGGCGTAGGAGGACATAGCCTTCTTTTTCAAGCTGCTTTAAAATTTGTGAAGCAAAGTATAAAGTGAGTCCTGCACGTTCCGCAATCTCACTTTTAGAAGCTTCAACTATGCGTTCTGTATTCATCAGATCAAAAACTGCTTGTAAGACTGCATGCACACGGTTTGGTGCGTGATTTGAAAATACCATCGAATCTGTTTTGAGTGTTTCTACAAAGCGTTTCTTTAATCCCGTAACATAAAGATGATCCAGCGGACGTGCCGTTAAAATCGAGTTTGCATTCATCTTGAATCTCTCCCTTTGGTTCATTTCGTTGGTCTAATTATACCAAGGGAGTAGAGTGATAGATAGGTCTCCTGGGTTGGGAAAGTTTAAGATTGGAGTTTAACTTTCATCCAGCTTTCGACCCAATTCGCCACTTTAAGAAGATGCTCTTCAGCCTTTGATAGGGAGTCGTTTTTCACCCCGATATAGTATTTGATTTTAGGCTCGGTTCCACTTGGACGTAAGCACACCCATGTTTCATCCTCTAAGATGAATTTGATGACATTTGCTCTTGGCAAAGAAATCGAGTTTACATTTTCACGTGACTTTCGAACTTGGGAAAGATAATCTTCTACATGTTCTACAGTTGTATTTGCCATTTCTTTTGGCAAATCCTCTCGTACACTTTCGAGTGCTTTTGCTATAACCTCTGCACCAGAAGCCCCAGGTACAGTAACTGAAATAAGCTTTTCTTTATAAACTCCTACTTTTTTATAAAGGGACTGCAACGCGTCGAACAGAGTCAGATTTTGTTCCTTATAATAGGCAGCCATCTCGGTTAACAGAAACACCATTTGTACCGCATCTTTATCTCGGGCAAAAGGTTTTACTAAATAGCCGTAACTCTCTTCATAGCCAAACAAGTAGGTGAAGCGCCTTGCCGATTCATTTTCCCGAATTTTTTCCCCGATAAATTTAAATCCTGTTAGAACGTTTTCTGTGTCTACTCCATAAGTAGATGCGATTGCTCTACCCATCTCAGAAGTAACGATCGTCTTAAATATCATGCCATCTTCAGGTAATGTGCCGTTTTCTAGATGCTGGCTGAGCAAGAAATTTAGGGCTAGTGCTCCCGTCTCATTTCCGTTAAGAAGTTGATATCCTCCTTCATGCCAAACGGCGAGACCTACGCGGTCCCCGTCCGGATCGACAGCAATTAATACATCAGCCTCTAGCTCTGTACCTTTTTTAATTGCCAGTTGAAATGCATCTTGTTCTTCTGGATTGGCTGAACGGACCGTTGGAAATTCTCCGTCAGGCTTCATTTGATCTTCTACATAATGAAAATGTTGTAGTTGCAATTGTTCCGCTATAGATGCAACTGTTTCTCCGGAAGCTCCGTGAAGCGGTGTAAAGACGACCTTCAGATTCGTTTCCTTAAGCCGTTCTTTTGAAAAAATAACGTTGGTCACTTCTTGCTGATAGGCCACATCCATTTTGTAGTTGATCGTTTGTATAAAAGAGGTATTCGCTTCTGACTCCATCACTCTCTCAGGTGCATCCATTTGATAAATGATGTGAACAAGATCTTCGGCGTCTTTTAAATTGAGTTGTGCCCCATCGGAGCCATAAACTTTTAAGCCGTTATATTCTGGTGGATTATGACTCGCCGTAATCATCATCCCCATCGCCGTACCTAGCGCTCGAACGGAATAGGAAAGCTGCGGAGTTGTACGCGGCGCATCGTAAAGGTAGACAGGAATCTCGTAGGTGGAGAGTACGGATGCTACTTCAAGTGAAAACTCTTTTGACATCCTTCGATTATCGAACGCAATCACAAAACCTTTCTTAACAAATTCATCACCTAATGATTTTATGTAGGTTGCAATACCATGTGCTGCACGACGCACAGTTAAAACATTCATCCGATTGGTGCCAGGACCAAGAATGCCGCGCATCCCTCCTGTTCCGAATGCAAGATCCTGGTAAAAAGCATCCTCAATTTCTGTCTGGGACATTTTAGAAAGTTGATTTTTCATCCCTTCAGAAATGATGTCGGATGATAGCCAATTTGAATATGTAGTGTTCAAAATTAATATCCTCCATAGTAAGATTACCTGTAACCCGTTCGTTATTGATGACGTCTAATAAAGTAAACAGGCAACTATTTCCTTTTAGTATACCGAAAAGGAGAATAGACTGCTATGTCGAATGAGATAAATAGAAAGGAAGGTGTTCATCGTGTATGACTGGCAACGAAAGCTTCAGGAATGGCGTGAACATGGCGTCATCGATGAAATCACCGTAGCAGCAATACAGGCCTATGAGGAAAAGCAACCTCAGAGACGAAAAATTCCACTACTACTAACCGTTGGCCTTATCTTTTTTACACTAGCCACCTTTAGTTTTATCGCAGCGAATTGGGATCTGATTCCTGATTTACTAAAAACGGGTATGTTACTTGTCTTTATGTGGATTGCCTACGTTCTTTCAGACGTTTCTGAGAAGAAAGATTTTGGATACCCGATTCTCTTTCAATTACTCGGCTATGCGTTATTCATCGCTACCATTTTAGTCACGGCTCAAACATTTCACCTATCCCTGTCTAATTCCATTTTGCCATGGTTCGCTTATTTAGCAGCTCTCGCCCATTTGTATTTCTTTAAACATCGCTTTTATGCGGTTGTCCATTTGGTTACAGGTGTCATTTTGCTAATCAGTTTTGTTGAAAAGATAGGATGGATCGAATGGTTGATCTTTGTGGCCATCGCGTTCCTTCATTTTTATAAAGTGAAGCGCCCGGCAGAAACTGCATTCGCTTTCCTGCATTTATTCGGTGCAGGTCTACTTCTTTGGTCACTTGTCGAATATGACAGTGCACTGTGGCCAATATGGACGCTCTTTATCTTAGCCCTTCTGCCGTGGATATCCCATGAAAAATCCGTTGTGATTAAACCAGTGATACAACTCCTTGCAGGACTGACCGGAATCGGATATTTGATTGCACGTGGGGAAACAGAACTTTCTCTTGTCGATTTGAACACAACAGAATCGTCTTTACTAGCCATTACGGGCATCGTACTTGGTATTCTGTTATGGAAAAATCATCGTGACATCAGTTGGATTGCGTTACTTGGATTCATGGGCTTCTTACTGCTCGACGAATCTGCAATAGCCATTGCGGTTCTATCAGAAATTGTGGGACTAGGTTATCTAATCGTCGCTCAAAGACAAAATCTTTCTTTACGAGGCGGGTTCGTATTCTTCATTCTCATTCAGTTTGTAATTTACTTTATCTACGCATGGCAACGACTGGATATGTCACTCTTCTTCTTCATTGGAGCGATTCTGTTATTCGTACTGTCAGGAGTGGGCTGGTGGCTTAATCGCCGGAAAGAAGGTGGTCAGTCATGAGAAAATGGGGGATTCCAATAGGACAAACACTTGTAGCTTCCCTGCTCGTTCTCAGCTTCTACGCAACGACCTGGTTTGGTGACGAGTATGTCCTTCGTGCAGAACCCTTCGATCCATGGGACCCTTTTTACGGGGAGTATGTTCTTCTTCAGTACCCAGATATCAATCAAGCGGCTATAAATGCTGATTTAGAGATGGGGGATGAGATTTACTTTACACTTACGGATGGTCTTGATGGATACGCTGTTGTGGACCGTTTAGAAACAGAAGATTTTTCCGGCGCAATCAAAGGGATGTACTGGGATCGTCGAGTATCTATTGAGGCGTTAGAACAATATTATGTCGAACAAGGTCGGGGGCCCGAGCTTGAAGAAGCTGTAGATTTGAAAGCAACAATTTATATCAGCCCGTGGGGGAGCATTCGACCGTACCAGTTGGATGTGAGAGACGAATAAAAAAAGCAGCTTGGCGAAAATCGTCAAGCTGTTTCTCTATTTAAAAATCAATCGTTTGAGGGGACTCGCCTTTTTTATTCATTAAGCGAGCCGTTTCTGGCATCACCTTTAAAATGACAAGGTTCGGATCGTGTGGTCCATCAAACCAGTGTTTCATCTGGTCATTCCAAATTTTCTCTTTTAAGGAGTTGTCTTCGGAAATCGAGACACGCCCTAAAATTTCAAGATACGCGTCATTAAATCCTTCTCCTTCATATCCAATAAGAATATGCGTGTATGGATTGGATTCGAGTTGATCTACTTTTTCAGATTCTTTGGAGGTGGGTGTATACAAGGTAAATCCATCATTCATAAATGTCATATACCGGCTGTACGGCTTCCCTTCATTTACGGTAGCCATCGTACCTAAGCGACTTTCATCTATAATACGTAATGCGGTTTCTTTTGCTGACATTCTAACACGCTCCTTTGACTGAATTATTTAGAGTATTCCCAACCAGAGAACGCCTAAACCATCAATACCGAGTAAATAGCTGCACCCAGTACGTACCGTAATCTCCTCCGCCTTCAGTAAAACCAAAGCCTACATGAGTATAGATCTCCTGCAGAATATTCTCACGATGCCCCGGACTATTCATCCAACCTTCATGCACTTCTTCAACAGATCGTTGACCAGCTGCTATATTTTCCCCCGATGCTGTCCAGCTCACATCAAACTGTGTTAACATCTCACTCGGACTTCCATAGGTGGGCGATTCATGCTCAAAATAGTTATTGGTCAACAAATCTTGTGCTTTCAATTGGGCGACCTTAGCGACTTTTGAGTCATATTGTAGTGGCTGAAGGCCTTCCGCTTCACGTTCTTTGTTCACCAGGTTCAATAATTGCTGTTCGTACGTACTTAGGTTCACAGGCTCTTCAGTGCCTGGTAATGCAATCTTCACTTTTTCAGTTGGAGAAAGTTCGACTCCAAGCGGAATCATAATACATCCGCTTACAAGAAGTAGAATAAAAAATAGTGGCACCCATCTTATTAGCCTCATCTCATGACCCCCTCACTTGTTTCTACTACTGTATCATCATTTGCCGTAGGCCCCTACTCTAATCGAAAAAAACTTGACGTCATATAGATTGTCCGATATTCTAAAATTGTGTTAACCGATTTAAATATAATTAGTTAACTCATTATACATAAAGGTGGATGACAACATGAGAAATGACCGTTTAAAAATGATGATTGTTAGTGCATTGTTTGCTGCTATCATCGCTGTATTTGCTCAAATATCAGTACCCCTACCATTCTCCCCTGTTCCTATTACTGGGCAAACATTGGCTATCGGACTTGCTGCTACGATTTTAGGGAAACGCTACGGGACGATTTCCGTTGCTATTTATTTATTGCTCGGCGCCATCGGAGCCCCTGTATTTGCAGGAATGAACGGTGGACTTGGAGCACTCGTAGGTCCAACTGGAGGATACTTGATTGGCTTCTTACCAACAGCTTTCATCATGGGGTATTACTTAGAAAAAACAAGCTTTACAGTCAAACAGGCAATTGTGGCGAACTTAATTGGAATGGTCATCACGCTTGCTTTCGGAACCGCTTGGCTTAAGATTGCTGCGGATTTATCATGGGCTGCTGCCATCGCTGGAGGCGTCACGCCATTTATTCCACTGGGAATTGTCAAAGCCGTTCTTGCTGCTGTAGGAGGGATTGCTGTACGAAACCGTCTGCAATCTGCCCGCTTGTTATCGACAACTACCGTATAAAAAAGAAGGAGCTCACACCGAGCTCCTTCTTTCTATTTGCGGATAAACATCTGCACCCAGTACGTACGATAACTTCCACCATTGACATAGCCAAAGCCGACATGAGTATAATTTTGATTTAAAATATTTGCGCGGTGTCCAGGACTGTTCATCCATGCTGTATGAACAGCGCTCACTGTATTTTGACCTGCGGCAATGTTTTCACCCGAATATGTCCACTTAATGCCAAACTGTGTCAACATCTCATGGGGCTGACCATACGTAGGAGAGAGGTGTGCAAAATAAGTATTGTCTCGCATGTCTTTCGCCTTGATCATTGCGACGTTTTCAACAGCTGAATCGTATTTCAGTGCAGGAAGACCTGCTTCAGCACGCGCTTTGTTTACTTGCTGAAGGAGCTCACGGGCTTCTGCTGTCGTAGGTCCATCTGATTGAACAGGTGGCGTGACGGGTCGTTCCGGATTTTGAGCTCGATAAATAAAGAGAACCAACTGTTGACGATTTACAAATGCGCCCGGACTAAACGTGGTCGCTGTAGTTCCTGTCGTAATACCTGCTTTTACTAGCTGCCCAATATAGAGATAAGCAAAACTAGAAGATGATACATCTTTGAATTGATTCGTTACATCTCCATTTAGTTCAAAACTAAGTGCAATTATTTTTGCCATTTGAGCACGTGTCAATGTTTGTTCCGGGTTAAAACGCTCGGCCTTCGCAAAGATACCTAGTTCCGTTAACTTCGCAATATACGCATAGCCAAACGTTTTCGAAGTAACATCCGAGTAACCTGGGTTTTTGACATTTGTCACATCAATGTCTAAAGCTCTACCAAGAAAGACAGCACTTTGTGCCCTCGTTACGTTTGCATTGGGACGAAACGTTCCATCAGCATACCCTTGAATGACTTGATCATTGACTAATTTCTCAATAGCTGGATACGTCCAGTCCGAAGATGAAATGTCTTTAAATAGACTACTTGCCGTGACTTGAGTGGTAGAGAGAATTAAGATAAGTAAAGTGAGTATCATGAGTTTGTATTTTCGCATAAAACCTCTCCTTCCAATATCTTAATTTTTTCATAGCCTCATTTTTTGTCATAGAACCATCTTGCCTAAATAATCTAACATCTTGATAACAACTTTATTTCACTTACGTGACAAACGCATTTTTGTACGCACTAGGTACAATAGCAATAAACCTGTGGCAGCCCCTGCGCTATCGAGGAGAACATCGCTGACTTGACCGCCCCGCCCCGGAACGAACAATTGATGTAATTCATCCGTCATCGCATAGATGGTTGTGATTCCCCAAGCAAAAATATAGTTTTTCATCCCTGTGAAATGCTGAGACAATGCTTTCCAAGTGAGCAATCCAAGGCCTAAGTAAGCGAAAAAATGCGTGTTCTTTCGCAACAAATGATTCCAATCGGAGATGGATAACTCATTGGTCTTTATTATTTTTCCGACAGTTTCTGTAATGACCTCAGTCAAATCTGTACTCAATTCATTTGAGCTTGTGGCAGGTTGGTGAGAAAGATAAAAAATCACTCCCATGTAGATTCCCACCAATGCCCACCATTTCCATGTCTTCATTATGTACCCCTATCTCTTTACCAATATTCTCCCATTATACCAGTTTTATTAGACGCCTTCTATGGACCTATTTTTGCAAAAAATCTAAATGCACCATGACAGTTATAAAGGACAATGCTAAAGTGAAAAGAAAAAAGGAGATTTCTATGAAAAAGTGGATTATAAGCTTGCTATTCTTTTTTACTTTCCCTTTCATCGTAAATGCTGAAAATTCCTGGACAGTTGAAACGTCTCAAAATGCGATTCTCTATTCCGCACCAGATACGACTTCTACACCAGCTACTCAACTAGCAGAGTCATTACAACTTCCTGCTTCCCACTATGAAAATGGTTTTTATACCGTCTCTTATAATGGGATGACTGGCTATATTTCATCTTCTCAGGCTCGGTCCCTCTTTGAGGCATCCACTTCCGCATTTCAAGTGGCCGATCAAGCCATTCCTTATTATAATTTAAAAAATGGGGACTTATTCCGTCGTGGAATGCTTGAACCAGGGGCGGTGTTCAAACGTTCCGGAAGTTCAGGAGGTTACCATTCGATTGTCTATAACGGCATGGAGTATTTTGTACCAGAACAAGGCACTCTTCCTGTAATTACAGCTGCCCCAACCGACTTTACCGGAAAAGCGGTATTTAGCTACCGGATGCTCCCTGAAGTTGAAGCGGTCGTGACAAATAAAGCTGGACAACGTATCGGCACTTTGGCTCGAGGACAATTTGTCTACTTACTCGACCAGCAAAACGGCAAAGGAAAGATCAACTACTTGTCTCAAGAAGGATGGATCAACCTTTCTGACTTCGTTCACAGTGATTATTTCAATCCGAAAAAGAATTTGTCTCATACCGAACTGAACTATTTCTTACGCACGCTTCATGGAATGTATCCGGAATTCACTGAATTAAAACGTATTGGATATTCTGTAGAAGGACGTGAAATTCTTGCTTTCAAGTTAGGAACAAGTAAAAAAGAAGTATTGATGGATGCTTCTGTTCATGCGAGAGAACATATGACCTCAAATGTTCTTGCGGAAATGATTGATACATACAGCTACCATTATTTAAATAATTCTGTGTACGCCGGGTACAATGCTCGAAATGCATTCAATAAAGCTTCCGTCTGGTTCGTTCCTATGGTCAATCCGGATGGGGTGACGCTCGTACAAAGCGGTGCGAGCGCAGTTAAAAATGGCGCACTCGCCACACGGATTAATGGAGGAAGTACGAACTTCAACCGCTGGAAAGCGAATGTTCGGGGCGTCGACTTAAATGACAATTTTGCCTCCCGTTGGGAAACGATTCGAGGTGGCAATACAAAGCCTGCCTACATGGCATATAAAGGACCTGCCCCGTTCTCTGAACCGGAAGCAAAAGCACTAAAAGACTTTATGAAATCTCGTCCGTTTGAATCATATGTTTCGTACCATTCTTCTGGTCAAATTATGTACTGGTTCAATTATCAAGCAAGTAAAGAATATAAACGAGATTTAGCATTAGCGCGAAATTTGAGCACCATCACAGGATACAAAGTGATGCCTCCGCAATATTTACCAGGTTCAGGGGCATCTGCAGATTACTTTATTCAAGAAACGAAGAAACCTGGAATTTCTTTAGAAATCTCGACATTCGTTGGCGAACGACCTGTTCCACTTGCTAACTGGGACCGGATTTGGAAGCAAAATAGCAAAGTCGGTCTCTACCTTGCAGTTGAAGCATTTAGCCGCAAATAATAAGAAGACTCTGTCACTCATTTGGATGAGGACGGAGTCTTCTTTTGTTTTCGTCGATTATCGAGATAGCGTAAAAAATTCATATAACCTAGTAAGAAAGCTAAAAAGACACTCACGTTTTGAGCGGTGCGACCAGCTGAAATCAACACATCCTGACGGTCCAGTTCTGCATTGGTAGTTCCATATATCAACATTTCAACAAGCGTATACCCCACAATGGAAGCTAAAAAGACAGCTACCCCACCTGCAAGAACAGCAATTAAAATGGATAACATTCCTTCTGGTAGTTTCGTTAACACTTTCTTAGACGTAAGATAGCCGATTCCAACAAGCACAAGCGGTAACGTAACAAAAAGTAAGATAAATGGCTCAAAAAAAGAAAATACAAAAAGCAGGCCAATTAGTATGTAGAACGAAATTTTCGTACGTTTAGACACTCTTTCCACTCCTTACAAGAAAAAAGATCACAGACCAATGGGGATCTGTGACCTTCCAACCCAGTTTCATCAAATCGCGTAAACTAATGTTCTATCATTAGTTTACATGCATTTGTCAGAACTGTCATTTAATTTGTTTGCTTATTTTTTTAATTGATATTTACTAAATCCATCTGTTCCTTCACCCACATACGTAATTCCGCTTTCCGTAGTGATTGCAGCTTTTGCTTTTGGCGAAGACTCAAACACAACATTTGCCGTACTTGGCAGAGGAGCGAACTTCCAGTTGTTATCCGCTGAAGGATCAATGGTTTTCTTTTCTAAAATGTAGTCAATAATGGCCTGACGGTTCTCATCTGGGAACATGATGACGGCTTCTTTATCGCGTACCCCTGGGAACAATCCATTTGCACGATAGTTATTTGTTGCCACAATGAATTTCTGATTTAAATCAATCGGTTTTCCATCATACATTAAGTTAAGGATACGAGACGCATCTTCATTCGCTAGGACACCGTCTGGACTATATTTCGCAGGCTGAGTTACATCAATTTCATACGTGACACCGTCAATAACATCGTAGTTGTATGAGCGGAAGTCTGTGTTAATTAATTGTTGTTCACCTGTTGCATCTGTTGAAATCTGCTTGAACTGACCTGCAGACATTTCTAACCATTCTTTTACATCCTCACCTGTCACGATAAGGGCTGCCAATGTATTGTCATATAAGTAGAGGTCTGCAACGTTTTTAATAGCGATTTCACCTTTAGGAACAAACGTGTAGTAGTCTGGATTTGAACGTGTTCCCGCTTTAAATGGTGCTCCAGCTGATAAAATTGGAAGGTTTGCGTATTCCGGATTAGCTGCAGCGATTTGAGCAATGTTCTTCTCCATATACCATTTTTGAGCATCTGTCACGATTTGAATGGATGGGTCATCCTGTACTTGTGCAAAGTAACTGTGGATGTCTGAAGTGATCGTACCAACAGCTTCACGCACGTATTCAAGTGTCTTCTCGTGAATCGTTTTGACTGCTTCGACAATTTCTTGATCTACAGCTGTCACATCTGAAGAAATTGCACGTAGTTCTGAAGAGGAAGAAGATACTATCCACCCGTTCCCTTGTTTCACCAGTTCTAAGTCAATCACCCCTAAATGGCTACCATATTTTCCTGGCATCACAGTTGGCACGCCATTGATCAAACCTGTTGCTACATCCACATTAGGAAGTTTCGGTGCGTTTTTCGCATCTGGGAATGTTGAGTGGGCATGGCCCGTAACGAGCGCATCTACGCCTTTCACTTTTGTCAGTAGGTAACCTACATCCTCTTCACCGACTGTATGAATGTCATCTCCAAAGCCCGAGTGAGCCAAGACAACAACGACGTCAGCTCCTTCTTTTTTCATCTCTTTGACAGCCCATTCTACAGCGTGAACAGAATCTTGAACTGTTACTTTCCCTTCTAAATGAGATTTATCCCATTTTAAAATATCTGGAGGGACGATGCCCGTAATTCCCACTTTGACTTGAGCGTCTTTTCCTGTGGAATCTTTAAATGTCTTTGTTTCTACTACATACGGTTGGAATAGACGTTCACCGCTCGTTGCATCTTTCACGTTGGCATTAATTACCGGATAATCCGCATCATCAAGCACTTCATCTAAGAAATCAAGTCCGTAGTTGAATTCGTGATTTCCAAGAGTCCCTGCATCATAACCTAATAATTCCATTGTCGTAATGGATGGATGCTCCTGACCATCTTTTAATGGGTCCACTGTCGCCACATACGACCCAAAAGGTGTCCCTTGGATCAAGTCGCCATTATCGACTAAGATACTATTTGGGTTTTCTTGACGTGCTTGTTTGATAAGAGTAGCTGTTTTGGCAAGTCCAAGTGACTGCGTTGCATTATCTTTATAATAATCATATGGCATGATATTTGTATGGATATCCGTCGTCCCTAGAATTTGCATTGCCACTGTTGTGTTCGTTTGACTTGGGCTATATTCCTTTAAGAAACGATCAACAATACGCTTCATTTCGCCTGGTGCTACTAGTTTTCCTGGTTGAATGGTTTTATCCGGGTAGCCTAAGAAAAAGCCCATTCCCACACCCTTTGATACTTCTGGAAGTAGCGTACGACTGATTGTTTTATGGTCTTTGAACTTTTCAACAACTGTAGCTGGATACGTCTTGTCAGCTTCGAGTCCGCGGACCGTCATCACGAATGCTTGTTCTCGCGTGACGCGTTCCGTAGTACCAAAGAGTTTTGAGTTTTTCCCTTTTGTCAGTCCAAGCTCTAATGCTTTTTCGACATACGGTTTTAAACTCGATTCGACATCACTGAATTTAACGGAACTGCCATCTCCTAATTCGACATCCATTGCAGTGATTAGACTCTTTACATATTCACCCCTTGTAACATCAACAACTGGTGCAGCGCTTATCGCGGGTCCAAATGAAGACAGTACAAGACCTGCAACTAAAGCAGCAGATGTTACCTTCACCTTTTTATTCATAATATTTCCTCCCTATGGAAAGTTTGAATGAAACGATTTAAGTATACCTGAACTATTTTGAGTTGTGAAATGAATTTTCAAATACTTCACAATCTTTTCATTGCATTAAAAAAGACGGAAGGGACTCCCTCCGTCTAGCGCCTTACTCATAAAATCCAGGACGATTGATCGTTACATTAAACTCTGGAAGTGTAGAATTCCAGACACTAAATACGATAAATTCCTGCTGCAATTCGTACCAATCTGCATATAGAAATTCATCCGCCCCTTCTTTTACCCAATTTAACTCAGCATAGGCAGGATTTCCATACACAGCTGTTAAGGCACTTGTCACGTTTTCAAATTCACTTTTCAATTCATCTTTTGTCGTTTGTTTACTTACTGATTTTGTAAAGTGGACCGCTACAAGTTGATTGTTGACGAACTCATAATTCGCTGTAAGGAAATTTTCCAGGAAAGGAACATCTGCAAATATGAGTGTATCTGATTGTTGCTCCACCAGACGTCCTGGTGATAGGGTTACTACTTGCGTTTGGCTTTGCCCAAGTTGAATCGATTTGGGTAGGAGAGTTGGCTTTACTTCCTGTGGTTGTTGATTTTTAGTATACCCTAACGCCCGTGCTAGAAAAATTGCTACTTGAGCGCGTGTCAAGTTTTCGTCCGGTCGGAATGTTCCGTCTGGAAAACCAATCGTTATCTGACTTGGAATTAATTTTCGGATGAACGGATATGCAGCTGTACTTTGTCCGACGTCCGAGAATGTAATATCCTGTTCATTCGTTAATTGAAACCCTTGAACTAAAAATTTTGCCATGTGACCACGTGTCACAAGACCTTCTGGACGAAATGTTCCGTCTAAATAGCCTGAAATAATGTCTCGTTCTACAGCCGATTGAACGTAACCTGATGAGTTTCGACTACTTGCAACATCAGAAAACTTCGTTTGACGGGGGTCGCCTTTTAAACCTACAGCTCTAGCAAGTAAAACAGCCGCCTCTTCCCGTGTCACGAGCTTTCCTGTACCAAAAGTCTGCCGAGGTGTAACCACACCTCGCTCTAATAGAAACATGATTTCCCCGTAACTTGGATAATTAGGTGGGACATCTTTATACACAGTATTTTGTGCAGAGACAGGGGTCATCATCAAAAAGGTAAATAGGATAACAAGTAACACAATCCATTTTTTCATAGTGTTCAACTCCTTTAGTAGACCCAATTTTACTATAGTTTAACAAACACTTCTCCTTTTCTTCCCATGTACAATTCCCTATTAGTTAAAACATTCACTATCTACCGTGTTTGTCAGCTGTGACAGAATAGAAGAAACAAGCTGGGGGAATGAAATGAAGATTCATGAGATTTTCTATGTATTGAAAGTGATTTTTTTGCCTCTATTCATGCAAACATTTGATACAATCGATGACTTAGTTTTTATTCCGAGTCACAACGGAAAAGGCCCGTCATTTCGAATGAAATGAAAGGCCTTTTGTTATTCTTTACGTGTTAAAACTTCAACCGCATAAACAATAGCTGTAATCGTATGGAATAACCAGCCGATACCAGGAATCCAAGCAATTAAACTAGTCACCATTCCAAAAATTGATCCTAATTTAGCGCCGTGCATTTTAAGAGCAAGAATGAAGACCACTAAGTGGATAATAAATGCAACACCTAGTGCGGAATAGCCTGACATAATTACAATCGATCCGCCTAAGATTGGAATCGCCAAGACCACTTCAAAAATTAATGCAATAATTTTTGCAACACGCAGATTGCTCATAAACAATCGCTCCTTCTTATAATTAGTACTAGTCTATACGAATGAAGACAAGGAAGGTTTCAGCATCACTGATATTCACTAAGTATTTTTTCAAGTTTTAACGCATACCCCATGCTTCCCTCTACTTTCAGTTTTCCAAACATAAATGCAGAAGTAGCTTTCAGATCTCCATGAATCAATTTTGCGAAATCTGAAGCTGACATCTTAAGAATACAGTTCGGTTCTCCGGAGCCTACTTCTTCAATTGTCGCTTTACCATTTATGAGAACGAGTTGTTTATTCTCCTCTGAGTCTCCTAATAAATGAAATTCATAACGGACACTTTCATCTTGAATTGGTGTAGGATTTGCATTCAGTTTCTCTTCAATTTCATTCCAAATGGACATTTTGTTCCTCCTCAGATTTTGTCGAACACCGAATATTCAATATTACCTAAATCTTTTGACGTAATCAATAATAACTACCTATTAATTTAGATAGTAGTATAGATTCAATTAATCACGAATTCTACAGGCTCTAAGGTTCATAAAAATCTAATGTCATCATTTCTTAATATTTGTAATCATTTTGTAATGTAAATTTTATTAAACTATATGTTAAATTTTTAATCGTTACACTATTCTAACAATATTTATCGAGGGGGATAAAATTTGAAACAACGTAAATCATTGGTGGTTTCTTTAGTAGCCACTCTAGCTCTCAGTACGGCAGCAGGCGTTCCTGCTCCAAAAGCATCCGCAGAATTACAAAAGACCATTCCTACTCTTATTCAACAGAAACCTGCACAGATTTCTCCTCTTCAATTGGAAGTTCCAAAAAATCAAAATGAAGTTATTCGTGTCATCGTTGAACTTGATGATGCCCCTGCGATTGAAGAAGCAACGAAAAAAGGGAAACGATATAAAGATTTATCGGATACAGAAAAAGAAACCATCGAAGCAAAGCTAAAAGGTAAACAGAAGAATGTAAAGGATAAAGCTAAAGGAAAAGCAAAGAGCGTTAAGTTCAAAGAAGAATTTACAACCGTATTTAATGGCTTTTCTGCTGAAGTGGAAGCTAAAGACTTAGAAGCACTTGCAAGTACAGAAGGTGTAAAACGTGTTTACGAGTCACTAGAATATTCTCGTCCTGTGGAACAACCAAATATGGTGACTTCAAAGGAACTGGTACAAGCTCAGCTTGCGTGGGATAAGTATCAGTTTAAAGGTGAAGGTATGGTAATAGGAGTTATCGACTCCGGTATTGATCCATCTCACCGAGACTTTGTTTTATCTCCTGAAACTGATGAAGAACTTACAAAAAAAGAAATTGATAAATTAGTGAAAAAAGGTTCGATTGATGCTGGTAAATACTTCTCTGAAAAAGTACCATTCGGCTATAACTACATGGACGACAATCAAGAAGTTCGTGACCTTGGCCCGGATGCGTCCATGCACGGGCAGCACGTTTCTGGAACAGTAGGGGCAAATGGTGACGAATCAAATGGCGGAATCAAAGGTGTAGCTCCTGAAGCCCAGATTCTTGCCCTAAAAGTATTTGGAAACGATCCACTTTTCCCATCTACGTATGGAGATATATATGTAAAAGCGATTGACGATGCGATTAAGCTTGGTGCAGACGTGATTAACATGTCACTTGGTTCAACTGCAGGTTATCAAGATGAAAACAGCCCGGAACAGAAAGCCGTCTCACGTGCTCAGAAAAATGGATTGATTGTTTCAATTTCAGCTGGTAACTCGGATATGTTCGGGTCAGGAACTTGGTATCCATCCACTACGAATCAAGATTATGGATTAACAGGCTCCCCTTCCGTTTCGAAAGATTCGTTTGGAGTCGCATCATTTGAAAATACAAGTATTGCTGCGAGTGGGTTCAAATATTTAGTCAATGGAGTAGAAGCTGGAGAAGGATTATTTCTACTTGCAAATGGTGTTGACCCTGAAGCCAATACAAATATTGAGATTTTAGATGCTGGACTTGGAAAGCCTGAAGATTTCGCCGGGAAAGACTTTTCAGGAAAATATGCACTGGTTGCTCGAGGAGAAATTAACTTCACGGCTAAAGGATTAAACGCTCAATCTGCTGGGGCCGCAGGAGTGATTGTTTATAATAACGCTGCAGGGACAATCAATATGGCAAGTGACCCTAGAATCACAATTCCTTATATGTCTGCATTACAAGTCGATGGTCTGGCTATGAAAAAGCAGTTAGATGATGGGAATTCTGTAGCCGTTAATTTTGACGGTCGTATCGTGAATACTCCAAATCCACAAGCCGGTAAAATGAGTAGTTTCACATCTTGGGGCCCAACTCCGAATCTAGATTTCAAACCTGAAATCACAGCTCCTGGCGGAAACATTTTCTCTACTCTAAATTCTGATCAATATGGTTTGATGTCAGGAACATCTATGGCTGCTCCTCACGTTGCAGGAGGATCTGCTTTAGTACTTGAGCGGGTCGATAATGAGTTTAAGCTAAAAGGTGCAAAGCGTTCATTACACGCGAAAAACCTGTTAATGAACACAGCTAAGCCTGTAGAATTAAATCCAGGTGAGTATGTATCCCCTCGTCGTCAAGGTGCTGGAATCATGCAACTTGCGAATGCCCTTGAAACGGACGTAATGGTAACAAATAAAGCAACAGGTGAAGCAAAAGTTGCTTTGAAAGA
Organism: Chryseomicrobium palamuruense; assembly: GCF_042649045.1. NCBI lineage: Bacteria > Bacillati > Bacillota > Bacilli > Caryophanales > Caryophanaceae > Chryseomicrobium > Chryseomicrobium palamuruense. Next base: position 152,428 of record NZ_JBHSEF010000022.1, read on the forward strand.
AATCAAAGATGGTACATTCACGTTTACTTTGAAAGTAGAGAACTTTGGAGATTCGAAAAAGACATATAACGTTGGCCTTCAATTACAAACAGATGCGCCAGTTAATGCTGGAGCTAATGGATTTATAACATTACCAAACAATGCAGCATATGGTTCAATCGTGCTTGAAAATGGTAGCGATTATGAATCTCTATTTAATGAAACAATTACTTTAGGTAAAAAGGAAACAAAAGAGCTTACCTTTGAAGTAGATGCTTCGACCTCAGGATGGTTGAAGGATTATTTCACTAACGGTTATTTCATTGACGGCTTTGTCACACTAGAAGATGCTACTCCAGGTGAAGAAGATGAGGTATTACCGTCACTTGTCGTCCCATTCTTTGGCTTTAATGGCTCATGGGACGATGCATCAATCTTTGATGAAAACTATTGGGAAGGTCCTACAAGCTTTTGGGGAATTCAAGGCCTTTATACAGCTGAAGGAAAGGGCATACCTGGAAAAGCTTTAGAAAATGGCTCAGTTGACCCATCCACTTTTGCCTTCTCTCCAAATGGAGATGGCACTCTTGATACAGCTCTACCCATATTCTCACTTATGAGAAACGCGAAAGAGTTTCAAGTAAATGTATTAGATTCTACGGGGAAAGTCGTTCGTACAATCCGAAACGAATTTGAGTTGAGAAAGAATTATATTTCAACAAATCCATACACATTTAATCCAGTCTATGCTTGGGACGGGAAGATTAATGGTCAGTTTGCCCCAGATGGGGATTACACGATCCAATTAAAAGCAAAAATCGATTTTGAAGGTGCAGTGTGGCAAACTGAAAACTATGCGCTCAAATTAGATACGAAAGCTCCGGAGACAGAATTTGTCTTCAATGAAGAAACGAAAATATTGGAAGCTTCTACTGTTGAAGTCGGTTCAGGAATTGACCGCGTTGAAATTTACCATGACGGTGAAATTGTCGACATGCATTTTACAGAAACTACTGCAATCGACCTTAGCAGCTATGAAGTTGGTCAAGTTGATGTTGTCGTATGGGACGTTGCTGGAAACTATGATGCGTGGACAAATAACTTCGGTTCAACGACACCGGAAGAAGATACACCTCCAACTGGAGCTGAAGAAACACCTGGTTCAGATAACAAGGGCGATTCAAAATGGGAGTCGGGTTATGACGCACCTGTTATATACATTGACGAACCTGGATTCTTCTCAGTTCATAAGACGTCAAATGTACTTGTTGCTGGTGAAGTGAAAGATAACACAAAAGTCACAAATGTAAAAATAAATGGCGTAAATGCGAACTTTGACGGTACAAATTTCTCTAGTACATTGGAATTTAAAGATGGTGTTCATATCGTACGAGTAGAAGCATCAGATGACGAAGGAAATACAACTTCTATACAACGTCGAATTTTCGTAGATACACAAGCTGCGAGAATTACGACAAAAGTGAAAAACTTCTCTGCATCAAAAGATGCAAAATCGTTCGAATTACCAATCACACTAACGGATAACTTTGATGAAGTTCGCTTATATGTTAACGATAGCGAAATTTTCTATAACTCACTTTCAGAGCCTTATGAAATGAATGGATACCGTTATGATACCACTGTAACGATTCCATTAAATGGGTCAATTACAACAGCTGTAATTAAAGTGACGGACCTTGCCGGAAATGAAACAAACTTTGAAGTAACGATTGACCAAACAAATTTAGACAAACCTGGCAAGGGCAAAGGCAAAGGTAAAGGTAATAAATAATCAATCACAAAATGACCTTCTCAGAGAACGAATCTGAGAAGGTCATTTTCATGTTAGTATTAGTAATTGATCAAAAGCTTCTATCTTATAATCATAAGCTTCTGGTTCTCCAAATCCATATGCTGCAAAGACGAATGGGATTCCCGCATGACGAGCCGCATCTAAGTCCCCTTGTGTATCCCCTACATAAATAGCCGAAGAAATTGAGTTTCTTTCCATAATAAGTTGGATATTTTCACCTTTTGAGAGACCTGTTCGGCCTGGATTTTCGAAGTCTTCAAAATACGCTTCAAGACCATGTGCAGCGTAAAACGCCTCAATATACCCATCTTCGCAATTCGAAACAATGAATAAACGATGTGTCTTTTTAAGTTCTTTTAACGTCTCTTCAAGTTTTGGAAAAAGTACGCCACCTTGTTCACGAATCATTTGTTGATCTTCTCTTGCACAAGCGTCCATAATCTCTTTCCGGCGTTCAAGAGTTTCCATCGGAAATAGTCTTTCAGCGATCACAGGAATTTGAAGACCCATTATGCTGCCGATATCGTCTTTTGTAAATACCCGTTCTTCGTAGCCTTGTTCTTGCACTGCTGTCGTCCATGCTTCTGCAATCGTTTGTCTGGAATCCCAAAGGGTCCCATCTAAATCAAATATAATACTTTCCATAGGTGCCTCCTATTCGGCTCGTTCTTTTGCTAATTTTCGATTTCGTTTCATGGCTTTCGTAATGTAGCCACCTTTAAAGTTTCTAGGTTCATAGGACACAATAAAAGCATTTGGTTCATAGTCACTGACGATGCGAATAAATTCTTGCTCTCTGTCACGCCGAGCTGTACAATCCAAACGGTACCTCCGAGCTTCATTCATCCCTTCCACTTCTGAAGTAGATACACTAAATCCTTCATCGCGAAGTCGTTGAATCATGTCTTCATTTTTATTCATTACATTCACTTCAAGGGAGACAAATCCAATGGCTAAGCGCTGTTCTAAGATTTGACCGAGATACAGACCAACACCGAACCCGAGTGCATAGGCAATCATATTCATATAGTTCGATAAATCACTAAAAATAATGGCAAGGGCTACGACATAAATAATTCCCTCCAGAATACCAAATCCTGCTGCCTTTGCTTTCATTCCTTTGACCATCATAATCGTTCGAAGTGTTAGGATTGGAACATAAATTAACTGGGCTACAAAAATGATGAGTGCATCGAGCACAGAATCCCTCCCTCTCATGCGGTTAGCTTCGTCTAGTCTATCAGTAGAACTAAACCTCATGCAAGGAAACAACACCTTTATAGAAATAGGAATTTTCTCCCGTTTTTAAGTAATTACGTTTTAAGAAGGGAAAAAAGTGGAATGAAAAGAATGGCAGCACAGTAACACATTTCAACCAAAATTTAAGGAGGCAAATAATCATGGAAAACCGTTATTATCGAACGTTTGACAATGAGCAGGACCTTCAGACTGAAATGGATCGATTACGTGCAGAGGGTTATACAGATGAGGACATGTACATCATGTCAAAACGCGATGACCGGATGGGCATCTATCGTGGCCACAATGGGGAACATGAAGGACACGAGAAAGAGTCCTTATGGGAAAAGTTTAAAGAATTTGTGACTGGAGACGAAACGGATGAGCAATTCAACCGGATGAGTTTTGAGGAAGATGAAAGAAGACAATATTACGATGATGTTACAAATGGAAAGCACTTGTTATACGCGGATCGAGAATTTGGACATCGTCCCTATTAGTGCGTAGCGTATATATCCTATCTTAATAAGCCGGAACGCCACTCTTAAGGTGTCGTCCCGGCTTTTCTTATTCTTTCGGGCGATTCGGATTCGAATCTTTTAATGCGTCTAGCGGCGTCCGTTTCTTTTTCTTAGGACGAAGTTTTAAGTAAATTGTTGGAGATTCATAGTCATCTGATGCTTCAATGTCTCGATTGGACGCACGCATAAACGACCAAGCTAACAAGAACATTATGAAGATGAGTGGGAATCCACCCACGATACTTGCGGTTTGAAGAGTATCTAAGCCACCTAAGAACAATAATGACAGCGGCAATATACATAACGTGAATGCCCAGAAGAGTCGATTCCATAAGATAGGTTCACCATCCACAGACTTCTGTACAACGGATGCCAAAATGTAGGAAGAAGAATCAAACGTCGTCGCAAGGAAAATAATCGACAACACCGTAAATACGATGACCATGAGATACGCAAATGGCAGTTGAGCAACGACTGCAATGATCGTTGCAGCTGGCCCATTGTCATTCATGAAGGAAATGACATCAAACTGACCTGACAACTGAAGGTGCAGTCCGTAATTCCCGAATATACCAAAGAACAACATACATCCCAGTGTACCGTAAATCATCGTTCCAAAAATCATCGAACGAATCGTTCGTCCTCTCGAGATGCGTGCAATAAATAGCCCAACAAATGGAGCATACACTAACCACCAGGCCCAGTAGAACACGGTCCAAGCTTCCGGGAACCCAGTTTCCGTGAAACCTCCTAGGTTGCCAAATGGTTCCACCCAAGTAGCCATGCGGAAGAAATTATCGAGAACTAATCCAATTCCATTAAATGTTGTTTCAACAATAAACCGTGTAGGTCCAAAGATTAATACGACCACTAAAATAAATAGTGCAAGCCAAATATTTAGATCACTCAACACTTTGATTCCTTTTTTCAGACCAGATGCCGAACTGATGGCAAAGATGACCGTACAAATCAACATAATAATTGCCTGCATGCCGAGTGTGACTGGAATCCCTGTCAGATAACTAACCCCTTCTGCAATCATCGGCGTTCCTAGTGCAAGTGTCGTTCCTGCTCCACCAAGTAAACCAAAGATAAAGAGGATATCAATGATTTTACCTACTGGACCGTCCACCCATTTCCCAAGAACCGGCCGAATGGCTTCGCTTATCTTTAGTACATTCCTTTTTCGAACATAAAAGAAATAGGCAATCGGTAGCGCAGGAACTGTATAGATCGCCCAGGCAATTGGTCCCCAGTGGAACATACCATATGCTGTTGCCCACGCAATGGCATCCGTTGATTCAGGTTCTAATCCAAACGGGGGGCCTTGATAATAGTACACCCACTCAATGACAGACCAATATAAAATACTTGATCCAATTCCCGCAGCAAAGAGCATAGCTGCCCAGGAAAACGTATTAAATTCAGGCTCTTCTTGCTCTTCCCCCAATTTGATGTGTCCATTTTTACTAAAAGCGACATAAATCAAAAAGAAAAATACAAGTAATCCCATCGCTAAGTAGAGGACTCCAAAATTAGAGGTCATAAACGTATTGGCGATGCCTACATACTCTCTCCCCGCTTCAGGAAACAGGATGAGCGGCAACACGACAGCCATAAGCAAGAGGAATGACCCAATAAATGTGGGCCAATCAATCAGTTTTTGTTTCATCGAAGTCCCCTCATTTCTATTTTTTTCATTCCTATTACCTATTTAGTGTAACAAAGATTACAGTAGACGCCTAATTGTGGGATGATGATTCTATCTAATTATTCTACCTTTTCAAAAATTAATTGAATTTATTTTTCTATGATATGATACTTCCATGAAAAACAAATGTGTTTCTAGGAAGGACGTATGAAGATGAATATTAAGTTCGGTCTATTGCCTCGTATCATTTTAGCGATTGCACTTGGCGTACTACTGGGATCTTTTATGCCAGAGTGGTTTATTCGCACGTTTGCCACATTCAACGGTATTTTTGGTGCCTTTCTAAGCTTCGCTATTCCATTGATTATTATCGGATTTATTACACCAGGTATTGCACATATGGGGAAAGGTGCCGGAAAAATGTTAGGTCTGACAACTACAACGGCCTATATCTCAACGATTGTTGCAGGTTTCTTAGCGTTTGTAGTAGGTAGTTTCCTCCTACCGGGTTTTGTGAAAAATCAACAATTGATTAACCTTGAAAATCCGGAAGAGTTTTTACAGTCTGGTTTTTTTACAATTGAAATGGCTCCGATTATGGGTGTCATGAGTGCTCTTATTTTTTCTTTCATTTTAGGGATTGGGATTTCAGCAACAAACGGGGTTGCATTGCGTAACATTCTAGATGATTTTCAGCGAATCATTGAAAAGGTTATCACATATATTATTATTCCATTGCTTCCGATTCATATCTTAGGAATCTTTATGAACATGACATATGGTGGCCAAGTTCAGTCGATTCTTGTTGTGTTCTCAAAAGTATTTATTGTAATAATTGCATTGCATATTGCAATGTTACTTCTACAATACACAGTCGCAGGTGCTGCGAGTGGCCAAAACCCATTTAAGCTACTTCGTAAAATGTTACCGGCCTATTTTACAGCGCTTGGAACTCAATCGTCTGCGGCGACAATTCCAGTCACTCTAGACTCTGCAAAGAAAACAGGAGTGAATCCGAAAGTAGCGGAATTCTCGATTCCGTTGTTTGCAACCATTCATTTATCAGGTAGCACCATCACACTTGTAAGTTGTGCAATGGGTGTAATGTTTCTAACGGGCACAACGCCGGCAATCGGGGAGCTTTTCCCATTCATTTTACTTTTAGGAGTTATGATGATTGCAGCACCTGGCGTTCCGGGTGGAGCGGTTATGGCAGCACTTGGCTTACTGGAAACGATGTTAGGATTCGATCAAACGATGTTATCTCTTATGATTGCTCTTTACCTAGCGCAAGATAGCTTTGGTACAGCCACTAACGTAACAGGCGACGGTGCTTTAACGGTCCTAGTTAACCGATTAACGGGAAATAAAATGACTGCATAGTAATTAGCAGGCCCTTTCTTATTTGACAAGAAGGGCCTTTTCCTTAGGAAAAGTGACAAAATCAAAAAACTTTGATATACTAAAGTGTATGTACGTAATTTGAGGAGGTCTTTTTTAATGTTTCAAGTGGGTGACCTAATGATTTATTCGTCTCAAGGCATGTGTCGAGTCGAAGATATTTGTGAGAAGACGATCAACGGAACCACACGACTGTATTATGTGCTCCAACCAATGGAAAGCAACTTTAAAATGACCATCATGACACCGGTCGACAACGACAAGGTATCGATGCTTGAATTACTTAAGATTGCAGAAGCAGAAAAAATCATGGAAATCTTTAGTGGCCCAGCTGGTGAATGGCCAGATCATCCTACACAGCGTCACCGTAAATTTTTGGAAGCCATCAATAGTGGGGACCGAATGAATATCGCTCACCTCGTACTCTCCTATCTTCATCGTGAGAATGATCCCGCAGTGAATCAAAATCGAATGCAAGATAATGACAGAAAGCTATTAGATAATGCCACTCGTATTCTTTTCAAAGAACTTGCTGCTTGTTATAGTTGCTCTGTAGACACGATTCGTGAACGAATTTCCGAACGAATGGCAAGCTGACTAAATCTCCCTCTTCCATCTCGGAATGTGGGAGTTTTTTTGTATTGCTCAGACGCATCGTAAATAATAGTAGAAATTTGTCTATTAGCAGGCGTATAATAAAGTTTGTACGTATATAAATCATGAAGTATGTTCCCCATCAGGTTGCGGGAGAACCTGCTTTTTTTTTGAATCAACTTAAGAAACGATTATGTTAGAGGATGTGGAATGAAGCCATGAAAAGCCATGAAACAAAGATGGATGTTATTTTAATCGGCGCCGGTGTCATGAGTGCGACCCTTGGTGCGATTTTAAAGGAACTTGCTCCCAACTGGAACATAAAAGTATTCGAAAAACTAGATGCGCCAGGAATTGAGAGCTCCAACGAATGGAACAATGCAGGGACAGGTCACGCTGCTTTGTGTGAACTAAATTACACGCCTCAATTAAAAGACGGCTCCATCGAAATTACAAAAGCCATTAAAGTGAATGAACAATTTCAGCTATCTCGACAATTTTGGTCTTTCCTAATCGAAAAAGGTCTACTCAAAAATCCTGAGGACTTCATTATGCCCATTCCTCATATGAGTATGGTACAAGGGGAAGCGAACGTTGAGTTTCTACAAAAACGGTTTGAAGCGTTGAAAGACAATCCTTTATTTGAAGGAATGGAATTCTCTGATGACCCGAAGAAACTTGCTGAATGGATTCCACTTATCATGAATAATCGTACCGATTCAGAGCCTATTGCTGCTACGAAAATTGACACGGGAACAGACGTAAACTTCGGTGCTTTAACTCGTATGCTATTTGATCATCTTGAGCGACAAAATGTTGAACTTAACTACAATCACCGTGTAGATAACTTAACCCGTCTCAATGACCGTCGCTGGGAAGTTAAAGTGACCAACCAAGAAAACAAAAAATGGGAATATCACCAAGCAGATTTCGTGTTTATCGGTGGTGGTGGCGGAAGCCTTCACTTACTTCAAAAATCAGGTATCCCGGAATCACGCAATATCGGTGGGTTCCCAGTAAGTGGTCTCTTCCTTGTGTGTAACAACCCGGAAATCGTTGAGAAACACCATGCGAAAGTCTACGGAAAAGCAAAAGTCGGCGCTCCACCGATGTCTGTGCCACACTTAGATACGCGCTATATTGATGGCAAGAAGTGTTTATTGTTTGGACCATTTGCAGGTTTCTCACCGAAATTCTTAAAGACTGGTTCCAACTTAGACTTAATCAAATCAGTAATGCCGAACAATGTGTTCACCATGCTTGCAGCAGGTGCGAAAGAAATGTCACTAACAAAATACTTGATTGAACAAGTGATGTTATCTAATGAAAAACGCGTCGAAGAACTTCGTGAATTCATTCCGGATGCTAAACTTGAAGATTGGGAAACTGTTGTAGCAGGACAACGTGTGCAAGTCATTAAAGATACAGAAATAGGCGGTAAAGGGACACTTCAATTCGGAACAGAAGTAGTAACGGCTTCAGATGGTTCCATCGCAGCTCTACTTGGTGCATCACCTGGTGCTTCAACGGCTGTTCACGTCATGCTCGAAGTTTTAGAGCGTTGCTTCCCAGAATTCGTGGAAGAATGGGAACCACAAGTGAAAGAGATGGTGCCATCTTATGGAATTTCTCTTTCTGAAAACCGTGAACTCTTCTTCGATTTACTGAATTCAACTGCGCGCACATTAAAATTGACAGAGATGCATATCGAACGTCAAGAAGATCAGCACGTATCTGAACCAGCTTTACCAGAAAATACATGATATACACAAAAGCCATTTCCTCAGAGTGAGAAAATGGCTTTTTATATGGATAAATAATGTTAGAGATTTGGACGTTTTCTGGTTCATACTGAGTGAAGGTGTCTAAAGTCAGCGATGTAATGTTTACTAAATTACAAGCGCTCGCCACCTCATTTGGTTTAGCTTCTTGTCCTAATGAAGTAGCATCGGTGTATTCAATAAATCCTGACTGAGTTTCATAGTCTTGTTCTGATATTCCATCAATCCGGATATATAAATAAGCTTCATCGTGAGTAACTGCCAGAGCCAACCCTTCAGATTCCACCAGTGGGTCTTCCTGCCACTCCTCTCGTTCTCCATCCGGTTGTATTTTCATAGAATCAAAACTGAGCAATCCGAAATGCTGTTCATTGGTCTGCTGATTGGACCAATAGGGTCTTCGTTCCGGATTGTCATAGTCCATTGTGTTCCAGGTTCGCTTAAACCACTCGTCTTGCCAACTAAACACCACTCCTCCAAGGTATTCTTCTGCGAGAATGGTTCGATACAATTTTGCAACGATTTCTCCTTGAGCCTTTTCATCTACATTCCCTTGATTCCATCCGTACGGATTGATATGTGTTCCTCCACGAGAAGCCGGAATTCCAAATTTCGCAATGAGAACAGGCATGTTGTGCGCTTGCTGTAGATCATTTAAATATCCCGCATAACTGTTTTTATCTCCGTCTTGATCAATGTATTCGCTATAAGCCAAATCAACATTAAAAAAATCAGGATGATAAGGGTAGACATGGTACGATGCAAATTGTCCGATGTCTTGCATCTGTTGTCTTAAGTGAATGACATTTGGATTCACGCTCACCATGTCCTCTTCTTCAAGAGGTTCAGAAGGATGATTAAGTAGGTCTGTCGTTACCCAGTTACTAAAACTGATTGGACGCAATTTGTTATAGTGCTCTTGTTCATAACTCAATAACTGATCCATATGGCGTAAAACAGAAAAGCTAGATGGAACTTCCGTCCAGCATACATGGTCTGGAAAGAATTCAATTCGCTTCTTCGCGTCGTGATCTGCCAAGTAACGGTGGAGTCGAACGACCAACTCCATATTTTCGCCAATGGTATTCTTGGTATACCCACCAGCACATACGACCCAATCCTTAGAAAAAACTAAAAATGCCCAGGAAATAATGAGTACCAAATTATATTTTCTTAAGGCAATTACCCAAATGCCAGGTCTTGTTTCTATTTCTCCATATAAAACATCGAAAGTCCACCGGGACCGACGTGTGTAGCTACCGCTACCCCCATTTGCATCAAAAAGATGTCTCCTTCAAATGGCGTTTCATGTTGTATCTTAGTTTTTAAATCTTCGGCTACTTGTATGTCAGTTGTGTAGCCGATAATCACGAAGTTTGTCTGTGTAATATCGTTGCGTTTATTGAATTGTTCTACATAATATTTTAGTACGCGGTTGCGTCCGCGTTCTTTCGCAACCACTGCACCTTTTCCTTGCTTCATCGTCATGATCGGTTTGATGTTCAATAACTTCCCAATAATTGCACTTGCACCTGAAATTCGTCCACTACGAATTAAGTGATTCAAGTCATCAACCGATAAATAGTGTTTCACTTTAAGTTTATAAGCTTCTACATAATTAACGACTTCTTCGAACAATGCGCCTTTTTCAATCATCTGCGCACTTTTAAATACAAGCCAGCCACTTCCATGACTCATACATTTGGAATCAACGACATGAATCTCCACATCCGTATCCGGATTTTCATCTAAAAACTGCTGTTTCCCCAGTTCACCTGATTGATAGGAAGCACTAGTACCACTCGACATACAGATGACAAGAATCTCCTTATATCCAGCATCTACTGCTTCTTTAAAATAATGTTGATATAAAGACGGACTAGGTGCACCGGTTGACGCCGGTTCTTTACTTGTTTCAATCCGCTTGAAAAATTCATCCGTTCGAAGGTCTTCACGATCTTTGTAGTCTTTTCCATCTATCGTTACTGTCAAAGGGATAATTGAGATATCATATTGCTCGACGATTTCTTGTGATAAATCGCAGGTCGAATCAGCCATTAATTTCATTATGTCACTCTCCACTCTCGTTGCATTCATTTTAGTGTAAGCGATTTCTATTAAAAATGGCATTCTTTTTATTTCATTTGCATAAATATCCTATTCATTTTGTGAACATATCAAAATACCACTATTTTTTTAATAATAATGATAGATTTTTTTAGAATAGGATGAAAGAAGGTTTGTGGCACGGTTCGTGACACGGTTTGTGACACGGTCGAACCCTGGGTCGCCGAGTAGGAGCACGGGTAGGTTCGTGACACGGTCGAACCCTCGGTCGCCGAGTAGGAGCACGGGTAGGTTCGTGACACGGTCGAACCCTCGGTCGCCGAGTAGGAGCACGGGTAGGTTTGTGACACGGTTGAACCCTGGGTCGCCGAGTAGGAGCACGGGTAGGTTCGTGACACGGTTGAACCCTCGGTCGCCGAGTAGGAGCACGGGTAGGTTCGTGACACGGTTGAACCCTCGGTCGCCGAGTAGCAAAAAAATGAACCCATTCTCAAACATTCGTTGAGAACAGGTTCCACTTTTAATAGACTTCTACACGGTTACGACCCTTATCTTTTGCTGAATAGAGGGCCTTATCGGCATTTGACATCAACTGATTTGGAGTAGAAGGTTGATTCATCTTACCTTCTGCTATACCGATGCTGACTGTTATACTTAATACTCCGTCCGTTAGGACAACGGGACTTTTTTCAAGACGTTCCCGAATTGTAGTTGCTAAATAAAGACCTTCTTGCTGAGTAGCGTGAGGAAGAAGAATGACAAATTCCTCGTCTCCATATACGTATAGTGCAAACTGTATATACGATTCCGATAGTGCCATTCCTCAGGCTGTCCTTTCAAACGGTCCCATTCTAGTAGGAGGTTGTTCTCCTCCCATATCAATTGAATTTGCTCGCCCAATCGTCGAGGCCTAAGAAAAGGAAACATTTTCGTGGCTGCACGATTAAATTCCACAGTGTGGCCTTCTTGATCGAGAACAAGTACGCCTTCTTTCATGGTATGAAAAATGGTTTCTTTGGCGACGGGAAGAATTGTGAACAATCGAGATGATCGGATCGCACATAAATAGAGTAGCGATGATATCCACAACACCATGAGAACAGGGTCAATTCCAGCAGGCGTTGCACCCATTAGATAGAGGAATGCTGTGAACATAGGTACAAACTGCCCTACTGCAGTTAGTTTTAAAGGTACGTCTTATTTTACACCCTGTTCTCAGCGAGGAGTCTAAGAACAGGTCACGATAATTTACTTTGGTGTGGCCAAAGTGTGCGGAGATAATTCTTCTACTATCTTTGTTAACAAGTTGACTCCTTGTTCGTCGAAGACGATTTGCGTGTACGGTCTTCCTTTAAAATTTCGTTCCGTCGTTGAGATTCCATAAGCTTCGGACGTTTCGTTGAGAATGGTGCGCTTCCCACCTTCTTCCGTTGTTTCTTCAGATAGAATACCTAGCTGCTTCAGTCGGTCGAACAGATGCTTCGAGTTCACTTGCTTACTACCCAGTGGTACGATTAACAGATTCACGTGCCGACAAAATTCGTTGACGCCAATCTGGATCCCCTTCCAATCTGGAAGCCCTTCAAGAATCCCTTCCGGAATGATAAATTCTTTTGCCGCTTTCGTAGATTTCACGTGCTGAATCGTTCCTAGTAAAAAACTGAGTGGACGTAAGATTTGTGGGTCATGAAGAAAATGGGTGGCTTCCACCATTTCTTTCGTTACAGGATCTTTTCCTTGCGTTAATAACTCCAAAACATGAACCGCTTCTCGGTATAATTGTGTAGTCATCGCTTTCCTCCTTCCCAATACAAGATTCCATTAACCAATACGTGCCTCGATGCTCATCACCTACTCCCTTTGGGTAGTCGAAGCATAACACTTGATGAAATTGTTGAAAAAGTGTATTCAACTTCGAAAATGAAATTTTCACCGCATATTTCGCACGTTTTCGATTAAATATGACCTTAAAATGAAGTTTTCACGTAATAAAATGCTTCAAAATTTTATTTTGGATGGGTAAAAATAGTCTAGTATAGTGTTGCTAGACCAAAAAAAGACCTGCTCTCGCACGTGCAAGAACAGATCTGTTGAAGATGCGACGGAGTGGTTGAATGTAAATTAGTCAGCTGTGGACGAAGAACAGAATAATAATGGAACGAGATAGTAAACAAGTGGCTACATTTTTTTAATTTGAAAATGATAGAAATAGGCATATGGCATCCAAGATGGATTTTTACTTAGCACCTTTTCAAGTGCAAGTTGATCCATTGAATGGGTTTGCGGATCAATAATATAGTCCATAAAGACACTGAGTCCTCTCATTTCAAATGAAACCTTTTCTTGTGATTGAAGCCACCTCTCAATATCATCACAACTATACAGCATTCGTTGATCATGCGTTTTAATGCGTCGTGCTATTAATTTTGACCGGGCATCTATAAACTCTACAGGTAGGTTCTGATTCTTATAATTATTCGCTATTTCATTGAATGATATAGATTGTTCTTTCATCGATGCCTCAATCCCTCTACTAGCTGGATTTTCAATAATTAGCGACAATACTCCGTCTTTTCTCAGCCATGACAGGAGTTTCGTGATTTCACTTTCTGCATTTTGTACATGCCCTAAAACATTGTGGCATGTAATCAAATCATAGTGACCCTGATACTTCTCTGACGGAATCGTTTCAAGATTCTCGATACGATAAGAAATATCAAGGTTTTGCTGATGGGCTTCATAGCTACATGTTTGAATTAATTTATAGTGTTTATCCATTCCTTCGATTTTCATAATAGCAGGGTTATGCTTTGCTAATTCGCGTGTCAACCAACCTCCTCCACACCCCACATCTATTACCCTTGAAGGAGTATTTATTTCAAGAAGTTGTTCTAGTAATAATTGAGAATAATAATAGGGTGTTACGCACATTTCATCCTCCTCCTTTCCGAATTCCATTGTGGCTTGAGCTCCATAAAACCCTTTCTGATCCATATATCTATTAAACCATCTATCACTAATTGGGTAGTAAGATATCATTTATTTTACACTTCGGATCTTGAGAATTTACAATAAGACCGTCCAGCCTTCACTAAAGAATTCTCAGGTATGTGCTCTCAACTTCTCGAAATAGATGCACGAAAAGCTTCCACATAGGTCTTCGTTACGTTTGTGAAAAGCGGTTATGGAATGAATGTGGATGAGAAGGAAAATTTCAATACGCATTTACTAGACGTGTTATCAAAATAATAAACGAGCCCATTTTTCTTTTGAACAGAAAAACGGGCTCTCATTTTATTTACCACAGCATTTTTTAAACTTTTTCTCACTTCCACACGGACAAGGTTCATTACGCCCTACTGTTTTTTCCGTACTAGCTGCTCCGGGTTGAACCGGAGTGAGCTCCAAAGGGGCATGGCCTTTCAAAGCCCAGCGCGGTGTGGAGTTCATTACTTTCGTCAATTGACTAGAAAATTCAATCGCTTCCGCTTTGCTAGAAAACTCAAAGGCACGGACAATGTGTTCCATCACTTTTTGGAACGGATAGTCATTACGAATATCCACCACAGTTTCTGCAAGTAAATCCGCAACTTCCGGTTTTGGAACTTGGAACGTCGTAAGCAAGTATGTTTCAAACTGTTCAAATTCTTTAGTCTTTGGTAATTCTCCAAATTTCCCAAGATTAACGATTTCCTCTTTCGAGAAGGTTTTCATAGGAATATCTTTTCGCTTATCAATGAGTTTCAACATTTTCTTCGGTTCGTCCACAAGCAGATCCGCAATCCATTCATTATGTAACTGATAGTAGGCATGATACGAATCAAACTCTTGAAGCAAACGCATTCCTCCACCACCACTCAATCGGTCAGGGACCAGAGCGAGTTCTTCCAAGAGACGGAAAAGTTCTTCGATTCGAAGAACACCATAAGTATCCGTCAACCCCTTTACTCCTGCCAGAAACTCTTCATTTTCACGTAGCATTTGCTGCATCTTTGCATCTGTTGAAGCTTGGGCTAACATATTCTGATAGTCCGTTGGTAAGACAAGCACGAAATTCTCATCTTGTATGCCACTGAAAAGAAGAGACGTCTTTCTCCACCATGAAATCACGGATAGCTGCTCCGGATGTGTAGATACATATCCAGTGGAAATGGCTTCCTCAAGTACTTTAAACCGCTCAAGATCCATCATCTCAAGGGCATGAAGAAACAGTTGTTCTTTTTCTTCTATTAACTTCTCGATTAAATCTGCCTTCTTTAGTTTACTGACACCTTTTAAATTCATGAACTTTCGAATATGTTCAAGGTCATCTTTGGTCATGGTATGAAGTGCCTCACTGAGTGAAAGCGGCCCTGTTAGCTGAATCCATTTTTTATCTTTTTGGTATTTCTTCAGTTCTGTCTTAGTTGTCATACAAGTTCATCCTTACCTTCTGTTATTTCATCCGTTCGAAAAAGTTCCGTTCCCAATTATAAGCTAAAACGCCACTCGTTCCTATAACTGTCTCGTTTCAATTTCGTGACAGACAAAAGAAAAGAATTGTGCTGGTAATTAAACCAGAACAATTCTTTTCTGGTTCATCACTATAACTTGTGGTTGCTATTTTAATTTCCCAGTTCCAGACGCAATCGCATGAAAAAGTTAGTGAGATTGCGATAGCCAAATGCCCTACGTTTGATCAGCTTGATATAAGCGCTCTAGTTGAGAAGAATATTCTACTATTCCATAACGATGGCGATCATCAGGGTTCACTTCCTGTACGGCAACGATGGAACTACCTGTCACATCATATTGTTGAATTAGTTGTTTAAGCCCTGGAGTAGGTGCCTCAATGATATCGTCTCCCAGTAAGACGGCGAACGGTTCGTCTCCAATGAACCTCCTCGCGCACCACACGCCATGGCCAAGCCCTTTTGGTTCTTTATGTCGTACGTAATGAATGTCTACAGCATCCGACTTCTGTACATCAAATAGCTCTTGTTATTTGTTCTTACTTGCTAAGTGCGTCTCGAGTTCAAGAGAATAATCAAAGTGATTTTCGATAGCCCGCTTGATCTTGCCTATAAAGATTAAAATATCTTCTATGCCGGAAGCAATGGCTTCTTCGATGATGTATTGAATCATCGGCTTGTCCAAGATAGGCAGCATTTCTTTCGGCATCGCTTTCGTCGCTGGCAAAAAGCGTGTGCCGAGCCCAGCAGCAGGAATGATAGCTTTTTTTACTGGTTTCAAGGGAATCTCTCTCCCTCATTAGAAGAAGGCCTATCCTCGAAGCAAATATCAAGAATAGACCTTACTTTAATTTAAAATATACTTTTTAAAAACTGCACCAAAGTCTTTCCGTACATAATTCTGGTGATTTTCTTTCATCCAGTTGAAACTATATTCATTAATTTTTTCAAACTCTGCGGATAGGCTGGTTTCTTCTGAGCGGCTACTCTGTAAAACACTTCCCGCCATATCCAAGCTACGACGTGTCATATCTAAATATTTTTCACTTTCTTGTACCTCTTCAGCAATGTAGAGCAGGGACTTATACAAATCTTTTAAACGCTCCAGTTGCTTTTTATCCACATCGATATCGAAGGCGACACCGCCCATCGTAAATTTGATTTCAACATCTAAATCGATGGTACCTGCAGTTTCCAGAACCACGTTTGAAATCAGATGGAGGTGATACGGGTAGCGCTTTAATGTGCGTTTAGAAGAGACGGCGCTATCCCCGTCTACATGGATTAAAGCAAGGTTTGTAAAGCAGTACTCATCCATCTTCGTCTTGATTAAGAAATAGATCTCTTCTTGATCTTCATGACGGACGTAATCATCCGACATGGTTTTGTCGTAATCCCCCGGATCAATAATTTTCCCGATATCAGAGATACCAAGTGCATCTGATGCAAACTTCTTTAACATGGTCTCCACACCTTTCAACAGTTCTACACTGAGCATATCAGATTGTAGACGCAAGTGAAAAGTGGGAACGTACTCGTTTTCACTTATTCCCTTCGCCCCATATCTCTTGATATGCTCGATTCAAATGTTTCAGCATCAGATGCTTGGATTCTTCGGCTCTATGCTCACAAATCGCTAGGTAGATAGCTTCGTGTTCCTCATAGGTCGCCTGATACCTCGATGCGTCCGAATGAAAACGACGTCTACGTGTCGTTTGAATATTATGTTCCATCTGTTGCACAAGGCCGTCTACAGCTTGGATCAATAAGGGGTTATGAGAAGCTCTCACCAGCGTGAAGTGAAATCCAATGTCTGCCTTTGCTCCCTCTTCTTCGGTAGTCGCTCGTTTCATATCAGACAAATACACTTTTAATTCCGCAAGCTGTGATGACGTCGCCTGGGAAGCTGCTAGAAATGCCGCTTCACATTCAAGGGCTCGCCGTACCTCTAACATTTCTGCAGTCGAAATAGGATCCACTTCTAGTTTAAGTGTCCCGCGGTTCCCTAATGCATCTTCTATACGTGATACCCGCAAGTAATGCCCTCCGCCTTGACGTGATTGAATCGCACCAAGATCCGCCAAGTACCGAAGTGCCTCTCGCAAACCCGTTCGACTCACTCCCAATTTTTGAGCAAGCTCTCGTTCTGGTGGCAACTTGTGTCCAATTGCGAAACTGCCTTGTAAGTACTCTTGAATCACAGTTTCAATCACTCTTTTATACTTAGGAGTAGGTTCCCCCATGACGTCACTTCCCTTTATAAAAGTAAGTCTTGAAAAATTCAGATAATTGCGTATAATGAGATGGAATTGGTTGGACCAATTATCTTTAGGAGGGACCTTTGTATGTCAGTTCATGCATTTGTTGAAAGTTTACATCAGTTTTTACAGAAAGACCAGATTTCACAAAACGAAACGATTCGCGAGCAACATTCTGTGGACGAATCGTATCATAAAGGTCAAGTTACGCAAGTTGTCGTCTTTCCAAGATCAACAGATGACACCTCGCAAATTTTAAAAGCGGCTTCCGCACATGCCATTCCGGTCGTTCCGTTTGGACTTGGAACAAGTCTTGAAGGCCATATCGTGCCCGTCCAAGAATGTGTAACCATTGATTTTTCAGAGATGAATGCCGTCTTAGAAGTCTCACCCGACGATTTATTGGTTACAGTGCAGCCTGGCGTGACCCGCAGTCAATTGAATCGTGAACTAAAAAAACACGGGCTGTTTTTCACTGTGGATCCTGGTGCTGACGCGACACTCGGGGGGATGGCAGCAACCAATGCGAGTGGGACCACTTCCGTTCGCTACGGTATTATGAGGGACCAAGTGCGTGATCTCGAAGTGGTTTTAGCGAGTGGTGAAGTCATTCATACGGGTTCCAAAGCTGCAAAATCGTCAGCCGGACTTCATCTTAACGGCCTCTTTGTCGGTTCAGAAGGAATTCTCGGTTGTATCACAGAGTTGACATTGAAAGTGTATGGGATTCCGGAATACGAGATGGCGGGACGCGCCACGTTCCCCTCTGTCGAAAATGCGGTTCAAGCCGTTGTCAGTTTGCTGCAGTCCGGTATTCCTATTGCGAGAGTCGAATTGCTCGATGAGATTTCATTGAAACAACTGAACCATCACCAAAAAACGGCCTACCCGGAAATCCCGACGCTCTTTATGGAATTTCACGGTAATGAAGCAGGGCTTGCACAGGATGTCGAGTTCATGAAAGAGATTGTAGCGATGTATGACTGTGATGCGATTGAATTTGTCACGGATCATGCTGAACGCAATCGCCTATGGGAAGCTCGTCACAACCTTGCTTACTCCTTCATTCACGGGTATCCCGGCCGAAAGATGATGGTCACAGATGTATGTGTACCGATTTCCGAACTCGCAGGAGCCGTTCGCTATGCACAGGAGCAGCTCGTAGAACTTGCTCTGATTGGAGGAGTGACCGGTCATGTGGGCGATGGCAATTTCCATGTCATCTTGATGATTGATCTCTCTAATCCAGAAGAGAAGCAGCGGGCAGACGTCTATAATGAGCGACTCGTCACTTACGGATTATCCCGCAATGGAACTTCTACTGGTGAACACGGTGTGGGGTATGGGAAACAGAAGTATATGGAAGAAGAATTTGGTGCAGCGCTTGGTATCATGCAGCAAATCAAAGCAACCCTTGATCCACAATGTATATTAAATCCTGGAAAACTATTACCTATTAAAGGAGCAGTTGTGAATGAATCTATTGTCTAAAGTAAGTACACTTGCAGGGAAATACTTTGCAATTTGGGTCATTGCGGCAGCACTTCTTGCCTTCTTTGTACCAGAGGTTTTCTCGGTTTTTGGAGGGTATATCACGATTTTACTCGGAATTGTGATGTTTGGTATGGGCCTTACTCTTAAACCTGTCGACTTTAAAATAGTGGCGAAACGTCCGGTACCAGTGATTCTTGGTGTTACCGCGCAATTCGTTGTCATGCCTCTTGGAGCATTTGCCATCGCGTATCTTTTGCAACTGCCTGCTGAACTGGCTGCTGGACTGGTTCTCCTTGGTTCTGTACCAGGAGGAACGGCTTCAAATGTAATGGTATATCTCGCCAAAGGGAATCTTGCGCTTTCGGTTGCGATGACGAGCTTGTCCACATTATTGGCACCAATTGCGACCCCTCTCCTTCTTTTATTGTTAGCTGGACAGTGGTTACCTGTCGATGCCATGGCAATGTTCACATCGATTGTTCAAGTCATCATCCTACCAATTGTCCTAGGCTTTGTGATTCAGCGCATTGCTCCAAAAGCAGTGGAAGCGAGTCTTTCAGTCATCCCTCTTATTTCTGTCACGGCCATCTTGATTATCGTAGGTGTCGTCACTGGAGCAAATGGACCAAACGTTGTGTCTGCCGGATGGATGGTGTTCGTCGCGGTATTCTTACACAATGGTTTTGGTTTATTGCTCGGCTACCTGATTGCTATGGCTTTCGGTTTAAATGAAGACGACCGCCGTGCCATTTCACTTGAAGTTGGCATGCAAAATTCCGGATTAGGTGTGGCACTTGCTACGGCTCACTTCAGCCCTCTTGCGGCTCTACCAAGCGTGTGGGGCGCCATTTGGCACAATATTTCCGGACCGATTCTGGCGACAATTTGGTCCAAGAACGCAAATTCAGTGGATGTAAATGATGAACAACTAGATGAACAACTAAAGGCTACAGATCGTCCTGCACAAACGTCTTTATAACATTATAAAAAGAGACCTATTTGGATACGGTGGAATCTGAATGGGTCTCTTTGTTGGTTAGCTGTTCATATTTAGTAATGGGATGTAGTTCATTGTCTTTCTTTATATTTAAAAGGTGTTAGCGGTTAGTATGGGGCCATTCTCTAAGCTTGGGAGGTCCATTTGAGGTTCTTACCCGGTCCATAGAAAGTAAGGTATTTTCGTTTATCTAGTTACCAGGTCCGTTCGAGGCATTTGCCCGGTCCATTCTCTAGCAAAACGACCATAACGAAAGGAAGAACACTTAACTCAAAAAAAACCCCGTTCACCTGGATATCAGCCAAGTGCACGGGGCTCTTCGTTAAGGTGTGCTCTAATCAGGACTATCTACCGGTTTGCTTAGCGCAATGAAAGGAAACGGCGATCACGGTTGTCACTTCATCTTCATTGACTATGCTGGTTGTTTTCTTCCGCGGTACCAAGCGATGAGGATGGCAATCATAAGTGCGAAGCCAAGGTAGCCAACGGTTGAGTAAACTTTACCTACGAGTGTTGTAAAGCCGACGAGGCTTGCGACGTACCCTGCAAGGCCAACGAGAATAATAATGAACTTGAAATATCTGTGATCAGCGGCAACGAAACGAACTGTGAACGAATAGAACATACCGACTGCTGTGTTGTACATCATCCCAAGCAAGGCAATCGCCATGAGAATACCTACGACGGGGTGAATCTGATTGGCAAGTTCAAGGGTAGGCATGTCGACGCCTGCGATGACATCTATTTTTACATAGAGTGTGATGTTCACAAGAAGAATCATGACACCTAAGAGAATCCCACCAAGAATCCCACCTGTTCCAGCGACTTTCTGGTCTTTCTCTGCACCGCCCATCACGATAAGCAGGGCAGCCCCACAAGCGATGTTATAAGAAACGTAGAGCAATGCGCCGAGTAGCCAATTTGTTGCGGCTGATGGCTGATCCATGGCGAGATTGTGCGCTTCCCCAAATGTTACGTCCATCGTAAATAAAGAGTACCCGAGGATGACGAGAATCACGACGAGCAAGTACGGCGTGATGGCGGCAATCAAGTTCATAATGTTCTTCAAGTTTAGAAGCAGCGTCAGGATGGTTAGAACGACGAGAACGATACTCCCGATTCGAGCATCGATGCCGAACATTTGCTCAAACGTTGAACCTGCTCCGGCAAACATCACAACGGCAACTCCGAAGAGGAAGAAGGTGATTAGCAGGTCAAGAACGATACCGATATAGCGACCACCAATGTGGTAAATCACGCCTTTATGGGAGGTCGTTTGTAGCTGTGACCCCAGTTGCGCCAAGGTCATTCCGAAAAAAGCGAATAGTGCGGTCGCTAGGATACTTCCTGCGATTCCCCAGTAGCCGAAGCTTGTAAAGTATTGCAGGATTTCTTGACCGGATGCAAATCCTGCTCCAACGATGAGGCCGACGAATGCCCCGGCAATTTGTATGCTTCGTTTCATAGAATCACCTTTTCTTATCTAAGTTATTAATAGTCAGCTGATTAGTTATAGAGAATAGGTCTTCTTCGAAACCGTAAACTCCTCTACTGCTTCGTGATTTAGTTCAAAGCCGATGCCTGCTTGCTGAGGAACGTGAATCACACCGTTGTCTACAGTCACTTCCGGAGTGATGATGTCTTGTTCCCAGTAGCGAGACGAGCCCGCCGTATCACCAGGTAAGATGAAGTTTGGAAGGGTGGTCAGGGCCACGTTGTGCACACGGCCAATTCCTGCCTCGAGCATCCCACCGCACCAGACAGGTATGCCTTTTTCCATGCAGAAATCATGGATTTTCTTCGCTTCTGTCAGACCACCGACACGACCGATTTTGATATTGATGATTTTCGTCGAACCTAGTTCAATCGCTTTTCGAGCGTCTTCCAGCGAGTGAATGCTTTCATCGAGACAAATGGGTGTTGTCAACTGAGCTTGTAATTTTGCATGGTCGATGATGTCATCGGACGCAAGTGGCTGCTCGATCATCATAAGATTGAATGCATCAAGTTGCTTCAATAGAGCTGTGTCTTCTAAACGATACGCTGAGTTTGCATCGGCCATGATTGCAGTGTCTGGGAATGTCTCACGAAGTGTACGCATGATGTCCACGTCCCAGCCTGGTTTGATTTTCACTTTGATTCGTTTGTACCCTTCTTCGACATGTGTGCGAACCACCTCGATCAAGTCGTCGACAGACTTCTGGATACCGATACTGATACCGACATCGATTTCCGTTTTCTCTCCGCCTAGTGCTTTTGCGAGGGACTGGTTCGTCAGTTGGGCATAGATGTCCCATACAGCGCCTTCAATAGTTGATTTCGCCATATTGTTTTTGCGGATGGTAGAAAAAAGTTCACTGACTTCATCAGGGTGAGAGAGCTCTCTTCCAAGAAGCATCGGAATCAAAAAGTCTTCGAGCATATGCCAGTTGGTTTTGAAGGTCTCTTCGTTGTACCAAGGGGAATCAAAGGCGACGGATTCTCCGTATCCGACTTTTCCGCTTTCCTCTTTTGCTTCAAGTAAAATGAATTCTTTTGTCTGGAAGGTTCCGAAGCTCGTCGTAAATGGATGCTTCATTTGCATTTTCATATGTCTCATCGTTACTTCTGTTAGTTTCATTGGACAATCTCCTTTAATTGCAGCGTCTGTATAGGCACTAAGATGTATGTGTTGTACTCCTCATATTGTGTAAGCGCTACGACAACATAGTTTTTTGAGAAAAGTTCTATGAACAGGTCTCGTGATTTCATCCGCCAATCGAGCGCAAGCTGCGGCGCGTTCTTTTTCATTTCCTGAAAATTTTTTGGGACAGGAATCGAATAAGCAGCCGCTTCTAATTTATCAGGAAGGGCAGGTTCAAGGACTGGGTATTTCCCGTTCCAGGAAATCCTACCGACAGAAACGGGTTCATGCTCAATCTGTACGGGAATAGGTCTCTCCCCTCCACTTTCCACGTAATCGCTTGTCAAGTGCCAATGCACTTCAAAACGATCGGTTGGGAGTCCGGAATTCAAGCCATCCTCCATCTCCCCGTAGCAATCCACTACATATGTATCACAAATGCCCCGTAGTTTCGTCAGATTGAGGTAGCCGTTTCGTGTCTCTAGTGGATCATATGTCCATTTCATCCGCGTATACCCCATCTCAATAGCAAGCTCTCGTTGACGAAGCTTCAGTTGTTCACCGATTTTCTGAGAGCGGTAGTCCGGATGGATGCCAAGCATGTGGGAGCAAAGATACGACTCTCCATGACTAAATCCCGCAAACCCATAACTAAAACCGACGAGCTTGTCGCCGTCATATGCTCCAATGATAAGTCCACCATTCTTGACCGCGGTCATTGTCTGGTGGAGCGGAATTGTCGGCATATCCCAGACAAGGAATTCGAGGTTTTGGACAGCTTCGAGTTCGCTGCGCGTGATTAGTTTTTTTAAGACAATCATTGCGTTTTCCCCACCTCTAACGCCAGAATGCACGCTTCCGCCAAAATACGCGCACCTTCTTCAAGATAGGCAGAATTGAATGTCATCTGCGGATGATGAAGACCCGGTGTGACGCCGCAACCAAGGCCGAGCATTGTCGTCTTGAGAGCCGGCTTATGATAGGAGAAATAATGGAAATCTTCTCCCCCTGGTGTGACAATTTCATCACTGCAGCGTTTTTCACCAACTTCGGATTGGATCGCCCTACGAAGGATATCTACAGCGTCCGGATTGACTTGTGCTGCAACAATTGCTGCTCCAACCTCCGTCGTAATCGTGGCTCCAAATTGGATTTCTACTGAATGAATTGCGCGCTCAAGACCATCCATCAATTTATCCATCGTGTCATTTTGTTGCGCTCGGCAGTCGAGAGAAAATGTCGCTGTACCTGGAATGATGTTTGCGGATGTCCCTCCAGCTTGCAAGCTCGTCATTTTTATAGAACCGGAACGACCTGGTTGAATCCAAATCCGTTTGATTGCATCGACTAAGGCAGAAGCGACCTCAATGGCATTGATCCCTTCTTCCGGACGAGCACCGTGGGCTTCTACGCCTGAAATTTTACCTCGAATCATGCGAGCCGCACCGTGATGAAGGGCCGGACTGTGTGTGCCTTCTGGTAGTTCAATCAGTGGTCGGACGTGAACTCCAAAAAGATAATCGAGCTGCTCTGTAACACCACGCTCAAGCAAAGCTAGCGCACCATTCCCTTTTTCTTCAGCTGGTTGGAAAAGGATGCGGACCGCACCAGGAAGCTCATCTTTTTTAGCCGCGAGAATTTGTGCTGCCCCAAGCCCCATCGTCATATGCCCATCATGTCCACAGGAGTGATTTGCCTGGAACTCCCCGTCGACTTCCTGCCATAAGGCATCGATGTCTGTTCGGATACCAACAGTTGGTGTGCCTGTGCCAATGTCTACATAGAGCCCTGTGATATCTTTAAAAGTGACGGGATGAAGACCAAGTTTCTCAAGTTCATGTTTCAAGTACGCCGTCGTCTGGATTTCTTCCCAGCTAATTTCCGGATTCCCGTGTAAGCGGGTAAAGTGTTTATTGATTTGCTCAGAAAATGAATTTGTCATCTATTATCAGCTCCATCTCGTGTGTATATAGCGTCTGTGCATGTCCTCAAACTGCTCACGCTGCTTCTTATAATATGGTGGATCATGTCGCATCATGCCTGATGCCAGAGTATTTAAGAATGCTATTACGCCCGGAATCAGTTCAATCGTCGATTGCTGACGCGTATTCAGGATAAAAAGTTGATCGGTAAATTCAGCAGCAGGTGCGACTTTGGAATCCGAAATGGTAAGAATGGTTGCCCCCAGATCTTTCAAATGGCGTGTGATGTCAATCGGTTCCTTGTAGTAGCGATGCATAGAAATCAGAACAACGACTGTATCTGGGGTGGTCTGTCGGTATAAATTGATTAGGGCAACTGAATCCGTGGAAGGGACGACCACATCCGGCCTAAGCATCGATAGCGTTAACCCAAACCATTCAGCGACTATCCTGGAAGCGCCTTCACCGATTACGACAATTTGCTTCGCTTCATGAAGTTTCTTCGTAGCAGTAGAGAACGATTCTTCATCAATTGTGGAAGCCAAATCCACCAGTTGGCGAGTAAATTCTGTCATCTCATTCTTGACAAAATGATCCGTGTCCACGTCCTCTTCCGCTCGAGCGACGTAACTGCCAAGAGAACTTTGAGCGACGAGCGTTCGTCGTAATTTATTCTGAAGTTCTGTAAACCCAGAAAAACCAAGTGTATAACAAAGTCGGATGACCGTCGTCTCACTGGTTTCGGCACGTTTTCCTATTTCAGAAGCGGAGTGCATCATGACAAACTGCGCATCATCGAGGATCAACTTCGCCACGCGTTGCTGGGATTTTGAGAGCGTTGGAAACACTTCTTCTATATAACAAACCAAACTTTCCATCCCGAAGCACTCCCTTCAAATTTCACTTATTGAAGCTTTCGCTTCAATACCTAGTAGTACTTTAACATAAGCATTGCTACTTAATCAATAAGTTATCTGAATTTTTAGGGGATATATTAAAATTCACATACGAGGTTACGAGTAAAAAGAAATTAAAATTAGCAAAACTGGTCGACCCTTTTGGCAAAATCATTTATGAGATGAAATAAGTTTTGATCAAAAAGAAAATAGCCCCGTTCTGAATTAAAAATCAGAAAGGGGCTATAACAACTTTAATTAAGCAATTCCTTCTTAATATGTCGCATCCACTCAGTCGTTGTCTTATTCAATCCAAGTTCACTTAACATTCGACTTCCGACAACATCTTCGATTTCATTAAACAGCAATTGGTCGTCTGTCGTGACGAAAAAATCAATGCCCGCATAATCAATCGAGAGGTCGGCAATTGCTCGTTTCACGATTGCTTCCTGTGAAGTGTTATATGAGTACTCTTCGAAGTGCCCACCATGACTGTAATTTGAGAGAAACGAATCCGGGTTCGACCTGAGAACTGCTGCGTGAATCTCGTTGCCAATGATCCAGAACCTCACATCCCCAATGATCTTCCCAGCATGCTCCTGATAAACAAAGTTTGCTAGATCGACTGGACCTACCTGTATTCCATACGTAACGTTTTCCCCACCATGTCCACTAACGGGCTTCCGAACCGTTTTTTTATTTTTCAGGGGGGAGATAAGTACTTTGGCAAAAGGCACACTACGGTTCTGCATATAGTTATAAGCTGCTAACTTATTGTTCCCAAGGAGCGTCACTTCTGATGAGTTAAACACTCGAATCCCTTGTAGTTCAAATTGCCAACTCACCGACACTTCACGCGTCCGGTTGATGACGAAATCTATGTCGTCTAGTGAAAATCCTGTCCGCAAGTCTTCCATAACCACTAGTTTCAATTCGAGTCCAGACTCTTTTGCTTCCCCCACCAACCACTCTATGTATGATTTATTTTTCTCCGCGTCCATCGCATAGTACATCAAGAGACCTTTCATCGCACGTTCTCCATGAGATGTCGCAACAATGGTTTCGCATAATCTAGTCCAGTCGCAAGCTCAAAACTGACAAAGTTGACATTCGAATTGACTTCACACAACATAGGCTCTTCATCGGGTCCGTACAATAAATCCACCCCGCTAAACGTCAGCCCAAGTGCCGCATGTGCTTTTAACGCCAACTCTTCTTGTTCGTTAGTCAATTGGAGAGAGCGTCCAACCCCTCCATTTGTAATATTCGCTCGGAAGTCGTTGTCATTCACTCGTTGCATTGCACCGATAACCCGGTCACCTACAATGTTCACGCGAATGTCCCGACCAATCGACGATTCTATTACTTCCTGCATAATAAAACTTCGATTTCCCACTTGATGAATCCTTTCAGCAAGTGCTTCTCTCGAATCAATCATATAAACTTGCATTCCAAAAGACCCTTTTGATTCCTTTAAAACAAGTCTGTCCCCAAGTTCAGTGAATATGTAATCAAGGTACGTGTCATTTACTAGATTATAATCAAAACTGAATGGTCCAAAAATCGTCTTCGGCATGTGAAGCTCTCGCCCGATAAGCTCTGCATGCATGAGCGATTTGTCATCACAGATTTCAATTGACTGTGCCGAGTTATAGAGTTTGTATCCTTTCCGCTCCAATAGGCTCGCAAGCAGGATATCCTTATCCCAAAAGATTACAAACTCTGGCTCAGGAACGTCTTGTAAAAACGTCAGCTCGAGCGACCCATCTTTTTGGATGACTGGCACGATTTCATTATTTTTAATAGGAATGAGTTCGAGACCAATCACCGATGCATCCGCGACCAACTTTTCAATCAGTTGATTCATTTTAAGTAGTTTTAATGATCCGTTATAGATGACCCATGCTTTCATAGCTTTTTCTCCAAATCCCTAATGATTCCAGTATAGATATCAACTAACTGAATTAGTTTCACATCCGACTCCATAATATCCCAATTTATTTCCATTTGTATCGCAGGAATTCCTGCTTGTCGAGAAATAGTTGACGAAACGGTATGCTCGTAACTGGCCGCAAATAATTCATCGACATGGACTTCATCAAAAACATGAGCTAAATGTGCTGTGATGGTTTCTAATAAATCTTGACGTCCTAAAATATTCACACCGTATCCCGTTCCAATTTCCACATCAAAAATGCGCTCCGACGATGCAATATGGAAATCCAGAACGAGCCGTATGTCAAATTCTTCAATTCGTTTACATAAATCTTCCCTGTAGCCAGATTCTCTACTATAATTCGCATCATCATCTAGATTTTTCGTTTTATATAAAATATGACAATCTGTTTTCTCACCAAGCAGTTGAACGAGAACCCCTGTCCGGAACTCACCCAATTTCGGCTGCCCTTCTCGTAACTGGCTAACACTATGAGGGGCTGACAACAAAATCTTATTCTTGCCTTTTCTAAACTCGTGCCCAATTTCCTGATTCCCCAGCTCTTCTAAAAAGAACCGTTCCATTTCTGCAATTCTTTGTTTCATTGGCAAACACCCCAATCCACTACAATCATGTTTATGTAAATAGTATATCATTATGCAAGATGCTAAATACCAAGGGGTGCTTAGGTTTTTGTCTAGTTGATGTGAGAACTTTTCTGAAACAAAAATGAGAACCGCCCTGATTTTACACCATCAGAACGGCCCTCAAAAACATCATATTATTTTACTTGTTCTTCCATTTTCCCAGCACGGGCAATCACTGTTTGAATCACCTTTTCTACAAGGACAGGTGTTTCTACAAAGGCGCTACGGATATGTAGGCGCTCCGTGCGTTTGTGGGCGTCTTTTCCGAAAGGACCGACATTAAGAACGGGTGCTTGAAGCTTTTCCATGTCTGCAAATGGAATCGAATACGTTGCATTCCATACAGGTGAATTGGACTCGTACGCGCCCCACCCATTAACATCTCCTTGGTAATTTACATAGCTCAAATCAGAAATTCCATTAAAATAATGTCCAAGTTCTACTTTCAAACCAAATTGTTCATTCGCAACATTCTTTACAGCTTCAATACATTCCTGAATCAATGCATCTTCAGATGAATTAACCGCCGGATAATAGGGTGGCGTATAAAGAAGGATGATAGCAGGCGCAAGTTCCGGACAACGGGTCAATAGCTTCTTGCCGATTTGCAACGCTTTCTCCCGGTCATCATGTTCATCCCTTTGGATACATTCTTGTTTGATTGCCTCGATTGTCTTTTCGCCAAGCTTCTTTACCGCATACGCGAACAGTTCTTCGTACCGCAGAACCTGCACCTTACCGACGGGGTGCACCTTCTCCATTTGACAGATGGCTTCGTACCACTCATTAATTTCCTTAGCTGCAGCGTGAGCTACTGTTTCAAATTGGTTCATGACGTCCGCTGCACTTTGTTTCATCGTAAACACATTATAGAGTGCAGATGTCATAAATGGTGTCTGCGTCGAATAACTCTCGCGCATATCCTTTTGCTGGAGCGTGACAGGAAGTGGTGTGACTTCCCCGTGAACTTCTTCTTTAAATAGCGGGTTCATCTCCATACGGCGGGTCATAAATGCAGCAAGTAGACTTGAGGTCATCCCTCTCATCGGTTCACCGACATGTGTTTCTTTTCCAAAAAATAAAGCAGACGGCATGATTTTTCCAATCGACCCGGAATAGATTCGGTAACTCGTGTCTGATGGATTCATGGAAAACACGGGTTCTCCGTTAAGAAAGAGACCATAATCCAGCCCTAGTTCTTCCTGCCACTTCGCGAGGTGCGTCACAGCTGCGCGCATCCCAGCAGAGTTCATTTCCTCGTCAGGAACGGTCAGTAACACCATATTGATCGGCCACTCTTCCACAATCGCTTTTTCCAGAGTCGCCATATGGATGACAAGTCCTGCTTTCATATCCATTGTTCCTCGGCCCCATAGGTAATCACCGGACTCCAAATCACGCTGTGCATCAGGAGGGAGAAGGTCCTTATGGCGTTGCAAGGCATTTCCTAACTCGTCCGGATGAAAAGCGAGGGGCGCAAGTTCCCCGTACTCTTCAATTCCGACCGTATCAAAGTGACTAATGAGCACAATCGTCTTCACCGCTTCTGGATGCTTTGTACGTGCAGCTAAAAATAGCCTTCCTTCTCCTGCGTCACCTACGTGCAAGTACTCTTGATTGGTTTGAAAATAGGGTAACGTACATAATTTCTCTGCGACGCGATGAGCAAAATCGATTTCCCCCGGAGTGGTACTGATACTTTCCCAGCTCACAAGTTCTTTTACCAACGTTTCAAGCTGTTCAGGTGTCTGCCAATTCAACATACTACTTCCTGCCTTCCTCATTACACAATATGTCCATAGTAACTTATCCACGTATTCTGGACAATGGGACTTGAGAAAGAAGATCGGTTACCACGTGTTTTGACATGGAGTTTAGTGCCTTGCTACAAATAACGCAAGCCCATCTCTCCGAAAAGAAATGGGCTAGAAAGGTCTCTATGTTATTAACATACAGAATCCGTCGATTTGGGAACGGAAAGTCCAAAGAGTGGTCGCAAATAAAGGGCTAAGAACGTACCTGCAATTGCGAGGATACCCCAAATGTACCCGTGTAAACTGAATGATGCAATTCCTCCGAAATAGGCACCTATATTACAACCAAATGCAAGACGTGCTCCATAACCCATGAGTAACCCACCGATGACAGAAGCAAAGAAATTACCCGTAGTTACATTCGTGAACTGGAACAGTCCGCCGGCTGCAGATGCAATGAATGCGCCAAGTATAACACCGAAGTTTAAAACGGTCGTAGAGTCAGCAAAAATAGTGGCTTGTAAGCTTTTCTTATCAATTTAGTAGGAATAATGTTTAATGTTATGAGATTGCTAACCACAAGTCAACTTCGATGGCTTCTCTAGCTCTATTCCAGCAGAATAGGGCTTAAAATCATTTAGCAGAGTAAAGCTCGGATTCTTCCTATAGCTTTGTAGCAAAACTGGAATTCTGTATACTGAACAGTACAAGAACAAAAATAAAATATACTTTAAGGATAAAAAAGTGAGGTACCAACATGTCAACCACTGATACGATTCTCGATCGTTTTGAAAACGAAGAAGCTGTGTTTTTAGTGAATGGTTCTGAGGCCAATGAGTTACGATTGCCGTTGAAAGAAATTCCAATCTCTTTAAAGGAAGGTGACACGGTTCGAATTCATGAAAGTAAGGAAGGGTATATCTTTGAGCGTATGCGAGAAGGGGAAGGTACGACGGAATTGAAGATGGGAGAGATGATTGAACACTTGCGGACGCGAGATAAACGAAATCGTTAAGTAAAGTTTACTAAAAGGAAGCAGGTCCCCAAAATGACCGACTGCATAGTAGTCTGTTATTTTGGGGACCTGCTTCCATCTCTTACAAGCGCACACCACGACAATACGTGGCATAAAGAGTTAATTCGTCATCGACTAGTAAGAAGTCAGCATCTTTACCAACAGTGAGGCTTCCTTTACGATTCCATACGCCGATTTGGCGGGCTGGGTTGACCGAGGCCATCTGAATTAAGTGTTCAATAGGAGCACTGATAATTGACCGCATGAGGCGAACTTCATCAATCATCGAGATGATACTCCCGGCGAGGACGCCACCGGGAAGTGTCGCTTTTTTATTTGCAACAGCAACCTGTTGACCACCGAGATCGTAAGAACCATCAGCGAGGCCTTTCGCCCGCATGGCATCGGTAACCAGTAAGATACGTTCAGCTCCGAGAACTTTATAGAGAAGTTGCACCATCTCTCGAGACAAATGATGTCCATCTACAATCAACTCGCAGAAAATTGAATCCGATAACATCGCATACCCAAGGGCGCCGATTTCCCGGTGGTGCAATCCTGTCATAGCATTTGCGAGATGCGTCATTTGTGTCACGCCAGACGCCACTGCGTCTCCCATCACTTCAAATCCAGCTGATGTGTGCCCTACAGATACGGTGACACCATACGAAGTAAGTAACTCAATCAATTCTGCTTCCACTCGCTCAGGAGCGACCGTCATCTGACGAATCACACCGTACGATAACCATTTCTCAAGGAGTGTTCTCGTCGGAATCACCATAAACTCTTTTGGCTGGGCACCTGCGTAGTCTGGGTTTACAAAAGGCCCTTCTACATGAATGCCTAAAAGTTCCGCACCACCATTAAGCTGCATCTTCCCCACAATTTCATTTGCCCGCTTCAACACTCGCTCTACATCGACTAAATCCGCTGTCATCGTCGTCGCCAAAAAAGCCGTCGTGCCTTCTGTCGGCAACTTCGCAGCCATCTTAAGGAGCGCTTCAGGGTCATCATCCATCGTATCGACACCGTATAACCCGTGGATATGAACGTCAACAAAGCCTGGAACTACAAGCATCCCCTGTCCATCTATCACATCTTCTCCCGTCAATAGTTCCGGGGTAATCGAATGAATTTTTCCGTTTTCACAGGCAATCGTTCCATCTATCCACTCAGCATTATCCTTAAAAATTTTCACATTCGAAAGAATCCTTTTCCACGCTCCGATCGTGAGACTTTTTTGCTGAGCGTATGAATCGCTTCGCGGGTCTCGTCTAAAAATTTCACGGATTGCTCATAGTCTTGCGATGCCACGTACATGAATAAAATATCAATCATATGTAATTGTGCTAGGCGAGAAGACGTCGCAGCACTGCGGAAAGCGGCTTCTTTTGTCGATGATGTGAATAGAGAGATGTCCGCCATCTCACGAACAGGCAACACCTGCTTTACTGCTTGAGGCACCTGATGACCTTCCTCATTCATCAACTGTAAAATCTGCGCAATCATCATTTGAGCCACTGTCATCTTCCCCAACGTCTTCATGAAAACACTTAAAAGATTACCCTTAGTATATAAAACAATATTCCGAATATCAAAACTATTTAGTGAAATATTATTTCAAATAGATGAGTGACAAGATCGCGTCCTGGTCTGAGAGTGGTGTTTGAGACCAGTACTTAAAGCTCATTTCCACTTTAAAATCTTTAAATTAAAAAATACAACCTACCCTCGAATCGTCACTCGAGAATAAGTTGCATTTATGTGTATCTCTTATTATCTTCCACTACCCAATATAAAAGGATTAAGAGCAAGCAACATCTCACCTTTAATGTCTTCACGGTGAATCGAACCAACCTCTGGAGAGCGGCTATCAAAACTTTCTCCAGGTGTGCGGTGATCACCAATTAGGAAATAGGAATCTGCGGGTAAAGTTTGTAAGGACATATCGGATGCGCTGCCAAACGTATAGTTTTCTTCTAAAGCGACGTTGTTAAGATAGACAACCCCGTTTGAAATTAAAATTTGATCACCAGGTAGTCCGATGACGCGTTTGATGACGTTAAATCCATTTGAATCCGTGTAAATTACGATGTCACCGTGTTCAGGCTCATAAATCAGATTATTCGTAATCACCAAGCTGCCATCATCAAATGTTGGTACCATGGAATAGCCGCTAATCGTAGAGATTGAAAATCCAAACTTTAAGAAAAGAAAGAGAAGAATTAAGATTCCGAAGAACCGTATACTGCTCCAAATTTCATTTTTGAGTGACTTAGACTCTACGGATTTGTTTGTCGTTTCAAAGCGAATCGATGTCATGGCCTATTGTCCTCCAGACGTTTCCTTTGTTGATGAATCATCCTCTTCCTGTACAACTGGTGTCACTGTACTTTCTGTGACCGGTTGTTCTACAGATTCTGTATCTTCTACCCCTTTGTTCTTCCCATTCCCTTTTCCATTCCCCGGTTTGTCATTCCCTTTTCCACTGCCATTATTTTCTCCGGGTCCATTGCCATTGTTTCCTCCGGGACCATTACCATTGTTATTACCATCGTTTCCTGCTCCTTGACCATTCCCACTATTTCCAGGGTTCCCGTTATTGCCTCCAGGTGGTCCTGGTGGCTCGGTTTCGACAGGAGGAATCTCTACCAGATTTACACTACCCATTGCTAAAATGGCAGAGTTAAAAATGAAGTTTAATTCATTGATGATTGCTTGTTTCTCCGCTTCATTACTATAAGAGACCGAAGCCATCAATTGACTCGTATGCTGTCTTAGTGCTTCTACAGTTTCATCAATTTGTTGTTGTTCAAAAGCAGACAATTCTCCTTGAGCTCGTTCCATTTCCGATTGCAAGTGCGCTTTTAATCGAATCACTTGTTGTTCTTTCTCACTTTCTATTGACGATTCCATAGAAGCGACAGCTGACGTTTTCTGTTGATCGAACCACTGGCTGATGAGTGTCGAAATGTCCTGCTCAGCAAAGGCGACCTGGATGCTTGAGATGCATATTGCGATTAAAAAGACAGTTCCAATGAGAAATTTAGATAGTTTCGTTTTAAGTTTCATTGATTGTTCCTCCTTTAAAAAGGAAAGAGCCTCCCGTTTGAGAGACTCTTCAGTTGTTTTATTATTTATTGATGTTAGAAACGATTGTATCAAGATCGCTTGTGCTCTCGCCTTCGATTCTAGTTGCTTCTGCTGCTAAGCGTTCTTTTTGAGTAGTAATATAGCCATCCACAATGGCTGTTACATCTAATTTTAATTGTGCATAGACCTCGTCAAGATAACCTTTTAGTTCCCCAACAGAATCATTCGTATTAGTTCTTAACGCTCTATTCACATCACCTTTAGCCGCTGTGATAGCATCCGATAATTTGTTATTGGCATCACCTTTGGCTGTATTTAAATCTGTTTGAAGCGATGTAAACGCAGCATCTCCAGCTTCTGTAGCTTTTCCTTCAAAATGAGTATTGGCTGCTTTCTCGAGTTCATCTGCAGCAAAATCAATAATCCCTTTCACTTCAGATTCCAATGCTAGAAACTGACCTTCCATCCCATTCAAAATTTCCGTTTTTTCTGCATTCATAGAATCGATGTGACCTTGAGCTTTAGCATCCATAGAGTTCGATTTAGCGTCTTTCTGGTCTTTTCGTTCATTATCAATTTGAGTATTCAGCTTTGAAAGTTCTGCAGCGTAGTAAGTTCTAGCATCTTGTTCTTTGCCGTAAGCATAAGCAGCAACTTGTTGAGCCACATGTGTTTCAGCTCTCCCAAACTGCCCATCATACCAAGCTTTAAACGCATCCCCCGCATTCGTATTCGCAAACGCAAACCCTGCACCTGAAAATAGTGCGACTGCCG
This sequence comes from Chryseomicrobium palamuruense, assembly GCF_042649045.1. Taxonomy (NCBI): domain Bacteria; kingdom Bacillati; phylum Bacillota; class Bacilli; order Caryophanales; family Caryophanaceae; genus Chryseomicrobium; species Chryseomicrobium palamuruense. Next base: position 187,334 of record NZ_JBHSEF010000022.1, read on the forward strand.
TTGTACCTGCGATCATTTTCGTTTTCAATGTTTTTTTCATAATTCCCATCTCCTCAAATGTGGTTTTATTTTAGTGGAATCAATGACTCCATTATTCCCCGTTTAAAAATTCCGACTTAAAGTATTCTTCCAGTTCGCTTTCCATCTCACCCGGAAGGTTTTGTTTTCGCTCCGCTTCGAATGCATCCAGCTCGTTCATGTGCAGGGAACGTTTGGCTTCTTCTAACCGGATCGCTTGCGCATCCGCATAGTCTTGCATCTCATTAGAAGTGGAGTTGATTAAACCCGTCACATTCAATCTGGATACAATCGTTTGATCCATCTCATCCAACCAGCTCAGCCAGCTCAAACCGACTGTGATGGAATGTGCGAATACTTCTTTACTCACTTCATCTTTTGATTGACTCCACTGTCCTTTGTACCAGTTTTGAAAATAGACACTGCTATCGAGACTTGCAGCTGCAGGACCCGCGAAAACAACTGTGGCGAGTGTAAACGAAACAACGAGTTTCTTAATCATTGGCCTCCTCCCTTTTTAGTTGATGTAAGAACTACCTTCACTATAGACGTTTAATGTGAATGCTACTCACCTCTTGGGGATACTTTCCAAGTCACTAAAGTCTACTTTAATGCTCTCCATTGGGAGTAGAGAAGGTATACTTTCGTACCATATAAACGCAAAAAAAAGACTTAGGCAACGTTGCCTAAATCTTAGTTGACTGCATATGTGACGAGCCCTAATGCATTCGCATGGAGGGCTGCTTGGGTTCGATCACTCAATTCTAGCTTTGAGAGAATCTGACTGACATGCTTCTTAACTGTAAATTCTGAGATGAACAGTTCCAAAGCAATTTCTCTATTGGACTTCCCTTTTCCTAGTTCAATAAGTACTTCTTTTTCTTTTGCTGTGAGATGATCTGTGATTTCTTGAGAAGGGACAGGAATCATATACGTTAAATCCACAACATCCGGGTCATAATATTTGCGGCCCTTATGAATCACTTTGAGTGCATGAACAAACTCTTCTAGTAATACATTTTTAAAAATATACCCGTCAATACCTATTTCTTTTGCTTGAATAAAATCACTCTGTTTCATGGACGCTGTAAAAATCACGAAGCGACTAGCAGACGAAATCTTCTTCCCTCTTATGATAAAGTCATATCCGCTACTTTTTCCTAATTTTACATCAACAATGACAATATCCATGTGTTCCTTCTCTAAAATACTTAGACCAATGTCAAAACTTGTAGCTTCCACAATCCATTCGAACACGGCATCGCTCTCCAGTAAACCAACTATTCCTTTTCGTATGAATGGATGGTCGTTCATCACTAAGACTCTCATTCCCCTACCACCTTTGTTTAGTTTCCATGACATTCGGACAAATGTGTGAAATTCTGGGTGACGGAAAAGACCTATCATCTGTTATCCCTAAACAGATGATAGGCCGGGTGCACCATAAGCTCACTATTTCTCCAGGTGCCCACTTAAAGAGAATAGGTCGTCGCTTCCTATCAGATAATTCTTTCCACTTCACTATAAGGTAATAATTAGTAAAATACAACATAAAAAAGACTACATATTACTACAACGGGACTACAAAAACCGACATAAGTTATGTCATTTGTCTTAATAAATAAAAAACTATCCTTACTTACTGCACAAGAAGAATTCTTGCTTAGTAAAAATAAGAATAGGTTCCAATTTTTCTTTCTTTTTCTTCAATCCTCATCCACAAGATGAGGTTTGGCTTTACGAATTTTGTATGAATTAAGCTCTCGGAATAGCTGTTGGAACTGAGTCCGATCTTCTTTAAACACGATGCCGTAGTGATTATAGTCTGGAAAGACCACCTTACGTACAATCGTGCCTTCCACTAAAAAGGGTACCCCATTAATAGAAAAACGTAATTCCATTTTAGTTTTTGCCCGTATGTCTGTATCCGTTTCAATCAAAGCTCCCATTGAGCTTATGTTAATGAATTTTACAATCTCCACGTCATATCCGGCAATCGACATTTTGCCGAAGACGTTTTCTTTAAAGTCCACACGAAATAACTCGCGGCGATCTTCCGTCGTCACACTACCCTCTCCTATCCACTAAAATCCCCTTTAGTTCCCCAATAAGATCTAAAATCTCTAAATGATGCACTTCGTCTTGTAAAAGCTTTTGTTGTAACTCAAGTAATTTCACCTCAACGATTTGTACAGTCTGATGAGTCGATCCCGTCATGAGGCTTGAATTCTCGACAAGTTGATAGCCACTCGCCAGTTCACTCAACACGTCTTTCACAGCTCGTTTGTAGCGGTAAAAGGCATCCATCGTCTTCCATTCAGTTAAATGCTTACCACAATTATCCAACTGTTCAAAAAGACTGTCAAGATGATTTTCTGAGAGCTGTTTATCTTTCGAACTTAGCAATCGCTGAAAAGACATCGCAGGCGTCGTATCCATTTTTCGAATGTCTGTTTTCGGAGTGGGCGGTATGAATCCTGCTTGCACTTTCATCATCCGTTTGACTCCTTTCGTGCCATAAATAACAGTAGATTGACTTCACTTTCCGCACGGCCAAGAAGGGCTGCGATTTCACTGACGGTTTTCCCTTGTTTATCATAGAGACGAATTTGTTCCAGTTCATCCGCCGCTTTACTCCCCACTCCTGCATTTTGTTGGTAGGTTGCTGCAACGTGCGTTGGTGTAGATGGCGTCGGTTTCTTTTTCGGAGCTGGTTTTTTCTTGACTGGCACTACCACTTCTTGTTTATTTTCTACAGGTATAGACACTTCTTGTCGACGAACCACAGGTTTTTGAGCAGTCGCTATGTATCCTTCCACTTCAGAGACCAATTCTTGGTTCTTTATTTCCACGGCACTAAGAAATTCCTGAAGCTGGTCCTCTAATTGTTGATTCGACCGCTCAATTTCATTCTTCGTCTTCTTGAACTGCTGCAATAAGTAGAACGACCGGATGTGCAGCAAAATCATCACAAAGATAATGGCATATAAAATTACTTCCAACGAATTCACCCCTAATACTCGAGCACATCATAAACCGCTAAACGCAAGCGAGACATGGCTTTTGAATGGATTTGTGATACACGTGACACACTAACCGACAGAATTTCGGCAATTTCCGTAAATCGTAGCTCTTCTTGATACGCAAGCGACACAACGAGTTTCTCTTTTTCAGGTAACTGCTGGATGGCTTCTTGCAGTTGATCACGCACAGCTTGCTTGACAATTTCTTGTTCTGGAATGGTCACCTGTGCTTTATGAAGAGACGATTGACTGTCTATTTCCGCTTCCTGAAACTGTTCCTGATGCAGACTGCTGACGAGCGCAAGAGAAGAATTTCGAACCACACGCTTCACTTGAGGAACGGTCATCTCTAAATACGCTGCTACCTCATCATCCGTCACTTCCCGTTGATGCTGTTGTTGAAGAGTGAGGTAGGCTTGATCGATTTTCTTCACTTCATCCCGGAGACCCCGAGGTAGCCAGTCCAACTTCCGGAGTCCATCTAATATGGCACCTTTAATCCGCCAGGTTGCGTACGTCTCAAATTTCGTCTCAAACGACGGTTTGTATTTGGTTAACGCGTCATATAATCCCTCAAGTCCTAAACTCCGGATTTCTCCAGGATCGACAGACGGAGGAAGCTGTAGTCCAATTCGGTGGGTAACGTACTCGACAAGAGGCATGTAGCGCTCCACTAATTGATTACCCTGCACATCATCTTTTGTTTTCTGCCACTCCAGCAATTGCTTTTGGTCCTCTAGTACGGTCATCTTCCCACCTCCTTATCTGATTGCGACGAGCTTTCGTAAAAAGCCACTAAGTCCCGCTGTCGGACGCGGTGGCATCCCCACTAAATCGTAGACGACTTTTTCAATCGACTTAGCTGCTTGACTTTTTGGTGCATGCAATAATAATGGATACTGCCGTTTTACAGCACGGTTTACTTCATCGTCTTTTAGAATGAGTCCTGCAAATTGTAACTCTCGTTGCAAAAATTCTTTGCAAACTTTTTGGAACTGCGTCGCTGTCTGTCGACCTTCCATAAGAGAGACACATTGATTGACCACAAGATGAAACGCAAAATCCGGCCGATGATGATGAATCATCTTCAGTACCGAGTAGGCATCGGTAAGGGCTGTCGGCTCCGGAGTGGTAACAAGAATACCCTCATCTGCCGCCACTAAGAAGGACATCTGGATATCCGTCATCCCGGCACCCGTATCGAGTAAGACAACATCGAAATGCTGCTCCATCTCTTGGAACTGTTCATGTACACGTGCGATTTCTTCTTCCGACCAGCGCACCATTTCGAGAAACCCACTGCCCCCGGATAAAAATCGGACTCCAAGCGGGCCTTCGACAAGTGCATCTTTCATCAATACGTCACCCGATTTCACATCCGCAAACGAGTACGTTGCATTTGCGCCGACAAGCGTTTCAATGTTCCCAAACCCTACGTCCAGATCGAGAATCACAACACGTTTTCCTGTCTTCGCAAGAGCAAGCGCCATATTGATCGTAAGTGTCGACTTCCCGACGCCTCCCTTGCCACTTGTCACAGCGAGTATGCGAGGTTTAGGTGACGTCGCTTGTTTCATCAAATCACGAAGTGCTGCTGCTTGATCCATGAGACGTTTCCTCCCCTAAGAACACTTCGCGCAACAACATCGAGTTGAACGGTCGAATATCATGGGGGACATGTTGCCCTGTAGTGACATATGAAATCGGATACGAATAATCGTGCATCAAATTCAGGAGATGTCCCGGTTGACTCGTTTCATCGAGTTTCGTGGCAATGATATTCGTGAACCCCACTTGTTCAAACGATTGAATCAACTTTTGACTGTCAGGATAACTTGCTGTCAGACTCAAGACAAGCTGAGTCGTCATCTCTTCATAGGAAGTAATTGCGCGTACCTCATCAATGAATTGTTCCTGCTGGAAGTTACGGCCAGCTGTATCAATCAAGATTCGTTCGCAGTCTTTTAAGCGCTCAAGAGCAGGACCCATGTCTTTAACGTCTGTAACGACTTCGAGTGGAACCCCTAAAATGGATGCATAGGTCTTCAATTGTTCTACAGCACCAATCCGGAATGTATCCGTTGTGACGAGACCGACCTTACGCTTTTTCGTAATAAATTCCTCGGTCGCCCACTTCGCAATCGTTGTTGTTTTACCGACACCTGTTGGTCCAGAAAAACATAAGATGCGACTGTATTCCGGTTCCGCGTACTCGAGTTCATCAAATGCTTTTCGAACGTTTTGTAAAAGAGCGGAAGCTGTAACGCGCTTGTCACCTTGATGCTCTAAAATAGCGGCAATCAGTTTCATGCGCGCTTCACTATGGACCCCTTGTTGCTTCAGGTCGTCATCAAACTCACGCAAGAGTTTCGGAAGCTTCGGTGCTTTCGTTTGGTCGTACAACAGTTCTTTTAACTCTTTCATCTCCACAAGCACTTTGTCATAGCGAACATCTCGTGCAGGAGGACGGTTGTCGATTAACGGTTCCACAACGGGCGAGGTAACAGTTGCTGCCACTTCCTCAACGGGAACTTCTTTTGGTTTCGTTTCCGAGAGAGCTGCCACGACTTCCATATGCTCTTTTTGAAAGAACCCTAGAAACCCACCAGATTTCACTCTCTTCGTCTGCACGATAACAGCATCACTACCGAGTTCATCTCGAACCTGATCAAGGGCTTTATCTAAATTTTCTGCGGTATACGTTTTCAGTTTCATGCGAATTCATTCACCCCACTGATTTGGACGACGCCAATACTTTGTATTTCGAGTTGTGGTTCTAGTTCGTTATAAGACAATACCGGAATATCTGCCGAGAAGCGGTCCAAATACTGGCGCATATAGTGCCGGATACCTGGTGTAGTAAGTAATACTGGTTGAACGCCCTGTTGCTGGACACGCTGCACCTGTTCAAGTAATACTTCATAGATTTGCTGCGTCGAATCTGGATCAAGCGATAAGAAGCTGCCTTGTTCCGTACGTTGGATTGCATTCGCAAATCGTTTCTCAACGGATGCTCCAACAGTAATCACACGAAGAGGTTCTCCAGTTGGTGAGAACTGTTGTGTAATCTGGCGTGACAGTGCTTGACGAACATACTCCGTCAATATGTCTGGATCTTTAGTAGAAGGTGCATAATCGGCAAGTGTTTCTAAGATTGTTACCATGTTCCGAATAGATACTTTCTCTTTTAGTAACTTCGCAAGTACTTTTTGCACTTCCCCAATCGTCATTTGCTGTGGAATCAATTCTTCTACAACAGAAGGTGTGGTCTCTCGTAGATGGTCGATCAGTGCCTTCACTTCTTCACGACCAATCAGTTCATGCGCATGACGTTTGATGACTTCTGTTAGATGGGTCGAAACAACAGACGGTGGATCGATAATGACGTAGCCGTACAGTTCCGCATCTTCCTTTGTTAGTTCATCAATCCACAAAGCAGGCATACCGAATGCCGGTTCTACCGTTTCAATGCCTATGATACTATCATCATCTTCGGATTTTAAAGCAAGGTAATGATCAAGCATCAACGAACCTTTTGCCACTTCATTTCCACGGATTTTAATCATGTATTCTTGTGGACCTAGCTGTACATTGTCCCGAATCCTGATAACCGGAACAACAACACCTAGTTCAAGAGCAAGCTGCCTTCGTATCATAATGACGCGGTCAAGTAAGTCTCCACCTTGCTTTTTATCGGCAAGTGGGATGAGCCCATATCCGAACTCAAATTCAATGACATCGACATTTAGTAGATCCAAAACACTCTCCGGACTTTTCATGGCGTCGATTTCTTTCTCTTCAACAACGGTTTCATCTTCCTGACTCTCTGCTTTATCTAAGTTTCGCTGCAAGAAGAAACCGAACCCAGCAACGATGGCTGCAACCGGTAGGATCAACCCTTTACTGATGGGTGTAAAGATCCCAATCGCAAAGAGCGTTCCCGCAACAACATACATCATTTTCGGATACGCAAACAGTTGTTTCGTGATATCTGAACCAAGGTTTCCGTCTGAAGCAGCACGCGTCACGATGATACCCATTGCTGTAGAAATTAAGAGAGCAGGGATCTGACTGACAAGTCCGTCTCCAATCGATAATAACGTAAATGTAGATGCCGCTTCACCAGCAGCCATGCCGTGTACAAGCATCCCGATAATAAAACCACCGATGATGTTGATAAGGGTAATGACAATTCCGGCAATCGCGTCACCTTTGACGAATTTACTCGCCCCGTCCATCGCTCCGTAAAAATCAGCTTCCTTACTGATTTTCTCACGACGACTTTTCGCTTCTTGTTCACTGATCATCCCAGCACCTAGATCCGCATCGATACTCATTTGTTTACCAGGCATGGAGTCCAAGGTGAAACGTGCAGCTACCTCCGCCACACGCTCAGAACCTTTTGTGATGACGAGGAACTGAATAATAACTAAAATCAAAAATACCAAAATCCCAATAACGGCACTTCCACCTACGACGAAGTTTCCAAAGGTTTCAATGACTTGACCACCTGTCCGTTCCGATAAAATCGAACGTGTCGTCGAGACATTGAGGGCCAGGCGGAATAATGTAGTTAGCAGCAAAAGCGTCGGGAAAATAGAAAATTGCAGAGGCTCTTTCGTGTTCATAGCAACGAGAAGAATGGTAATTGCCAAACTCAGGTTTACCATGATTAGTAAATCAAGAAGCAGTGGCGGGAGAGGGATCACCATCATCACGATGATTAATATAACAGATAGTAAGACGGCAAAATCACGTATTTTCATGGTGTTCTCCTTTCCTCTTTCATCTTCCCATTGATGCGGTAGACGTAAGCGAGTATTTCTGCAACGGCTCCGAAGAGCTCTTCAGGTACCGGGTCTCCGATATCCGTTTGCGCATATAGTGCACGAGCAAGTGGTTTATTTTCAACAATCGTTACGTTGTATTCTTTTGCTTTCTCTCGCAGTTTGAGTGCTTGAAAGTCCATCCCCATGGCAATTACTGTGGGTGCGTCCATTTTAGCGTCATTGTATTCGAGAGCTACAGCAAAGTGAGTTGGGTTGGTGATCAGAACATCTGCCCTCGGAAGATCCTGGATCATCCGGTTGAGACTCATCTGACGCTGTTTTTCCTTAATCTTAGATTTGATTAAGGGGTCCCCTTCCATCTTCTTGAACTCATCTTTTAGGTCTTGTTTCGACATTCGAATTTGTTTTTCAAATTCATACTTTTGGTACATATAATCCGCAATCGCTAAAACGACTAAAATCAGCGATACCGTGAGGAAAAGTTCAAACGTCAGTTGCCCGATGACTGCTGCACTTTGGCGTACAGGTAAATGAGACAATCCCATCACTTGCTCTTTATTCGTCCATAAGATAACGCCTGCGGCAGTACTAATCACTACTACTTTGGCAATCGACTTAAAGAGCTCCACGAGGGCACGAAGCGAAAAGATTCGTTTTGCTCCACTAATCGGGTCGATACGTTCTAGTTTCGCGAGTACGGCCTCAGGTGCGAACAGGAAACCAAACTGTACGAAGTTTCCACCGATTCCAAACACTATGGCAATGACAAAAATAGGTGCGACAACAATCGCAAGATCGACGAACAATTCGTTCATAAGTTCTGGAACATTTTGAACGGTCAGTGTCGTCAAGAAAACGTCTTGATAAATGAATTGAAAGAACATTAATACTCGTTCTAAGTACCACCCACCGAGAAAGTAAAGGACGAGAGCACTTCCAAACAAGATGAATGCAGCAGGTACTTCTTGGGACTTCGCCACTTGTCCTTTCTTTCGGGACTCTTGCCGCTTTTGAGGCGTCGCTTTTTCTGTCTTCTCGCCAGAGAAAAATTGCAAGTCCAGTTGAAGACGTGTCATGCGATTACCCTCCTAAAATTCCCATTAACTCATTCATCAACTTCACCATACGTTCGACAATCACTTGTAGCATAAAGAAAAACGATGGCATAAGCAGTAACAATAAAATGAACCCAATTCCGATTTTAAGTGGAAATCCGACAGCAAAGATGTTCATCTGAGGCACTGTCTTCGCAAGGAGACCGAGTGCAGCATCCACTAAAAATAGCGACCCAACAATCGGAAGCGCAAGCTGAAAGGCTACGGCAAACATCGCTGCGAATACCGTCACCATAAACTGAGACAATTCCCCAGCAGCAAAGCCCCACTCCGGAACTCCTACAGGTACAAGACGGACACTGTGGAGCATCCCGTTAATCATAAAATGATGTCCATTGATGGCAAGTAAAAAGAGGATCGCTAGTATGTATTTGAACTGACCGATAATCGGCACTTGTGTCCCCGTTTGTGGATCAATGACATTTGCTAGTGCAAACCCCATTTGGAAATCAATAAAGGCACCGGCAACTTGTACCATGAATAAAATCAAAGCAGTCAAAAATCCAAACGATAAGCCAATCAAAATTTCTTTGAAAATGAGTACCGTGTAATACCCATCTAACACAATTTCATTTTCAAACGGTACTACGGAAGTCGCAATGAGTGAAAGTGCGCCCGCAAGACCAATTTTGAACTGAGAGGGAATCGTTCGTTGTGAAAAGATCGGTGCGACAATAAAGAAGGCACTCATCCGCACAAGAACAAGTAAAAAATACGGAAACGCGTTCAGTGCATTTTCAAGTGTCATCAGCCGATCAACGTCGGCAACTCACGGAACAAGTTGCGTGTAAAGTCTACGATGGTCGTGAGCATCCAAGGTCCAAAGAGGACGAGGGAAATAAAGACCGCTAAGATTTTCGGGATAAATGACAGCGTCTGTTCTTGAATTTGCGTCATCGCCTGAAAAATACTGACGAGTAGTCCCACTCCGAGTGCGACAAGGAGTAGAGGAGCACATAAAAGAATGACGGTATACACTGATTGCTCGGCAAGTTTAATAACAGTATCTGGTGTCATGCGATATTCCCCTTCCTAAAAACTCATCAGTAGCGACTCGACAATTAAGTTCCACCCATCGACGAGAACGAATAACAAAATTTTAAATGGCAACGAAATCATGACTGGTGGCAACATCATCATCCCCATCGACATTAACGTACTTGCAACGACCATATCGATAATCAAAAATGGAATGAAGATGATAAAGCCAATTTGAAACGCAGTCTTGAGTTCACTGATGGCAAACGCTGGAATGAGTGACGTGAATGGAATCTCATCAATCGTCGTCGGCTTTTCTAAACCTTGGTAGCTATAAAATAATGCAAGGTCTTTTTCCCTTGTATGCTTTGCCATGAATTCCTTCATCGGAGACGATGCGTTATCCAGTGCTTGTTCTTGTGAAATTTCATCATTCAAAAACGGTTGTAAAGCATTATCGTTGATTTCACTCAATACAGGACTCATCACAAAAAAGGTTAGGAATAATGCGAGTCCTATTAGTACTTGGTTTGGTGGCATACTTTGTGTACCTAACCCGGTTCGAACAAAGGACAAGACGATAATGATACGAGTAAAGCTTGTGAGTAAGATTAAGATGGCTGGTGCAAGTGATAATATGGTCAGTAAAAACAGGAGTTGCAACGTCGTCGATACGTCGCCTGAACCATCTGTCCCTACGGATATTCCCGGAATGGTGATAGCAAGAAGAGATAAATAGTTCATTCGTCTCTCTCCTTCTCATTACGTGACATCCGTTTCCGTACGGAGTGTAACGTGTCTTTTTGTTTCTCGAGACTTTGTTGGAATAATGTCTGGAATGATTGCGCGGAATCTTGATTTGAAGACGCTTTAGGACGTATCATTTCGAGTCCTTTTTCAAGCCATTTTGGCTTCTCTTTTAAGAGTTCAGACTGTTCTTCCATCGCTTCAATTAATCTCGCCTTTTCCGCTTCATCCTCAATTTCCTTCAGTAATGTCACGTCTTGACCAATTCCCACAACGAGAACTTGATTTCCCACTTTGACAAGTTGCACAGATTTTTGTTGACCAACAGACCCGCCACCCATGATTTGGACAAGTTGATTCGTTTGCAAGGAACGTTGGCGTGTTGCAAGGAAACGGATCAATAAATAGATAAGACCAACAATTAAGAGCGTATAAAAAATCAATGCGCCGATGATGGATGCCAAACTTCGATCTGTAGACTCTGCAGGGGGAACTTCTTCCGGTTGTTCCACAGGTGAGCCATTTTTGATATAATCCGCAACGGATGGGTTGGTTGCTGCATTTACTGGCAGTTCACTGCCGAGTACAACGATCCACAGCGCCAGAATAACCATCAATCCTTTTTTCAAAGCAGGTACCTCTTTTCTATCGCAGCTTTGCTAAACGATCCGCTTGACTGCTAATCTCCGTGACACGAATTCCGAACTGTTCATCCACTACAACGACTTCTCCTACGGCAATCAGTTTCTGATTGACGAGAATATCGACGGGGTCTCCCGCCATTTTATCGAGCTCAATAATTGAACCTTGAGTAATTTCTAGAATATCTTTCACTGTCTTACGACTACGCCCAAGTTCCACAGTGACCTGAAGAGGAATATCGAGAAGCATCGACAAATTCGTCTGATGGTCACTTGAAAGAGTTGTTTCTTTCAATTGCTCAAACTGAGCCGGTTGAATATTCGGTTGTTTCATGGCGCTCTTTTTTAACGGCTGTTGTTCTGTCATTTGTGATTCTCCCCCTTCGTGTTGGCCAACAAGTTTTTGAACAAAAGCAGTGGGCCATAGCATGCGGACTGTGTAGTAAGTAGATTCAACAGAGATATCGACTTTAGCTTCCACCCATAAAAGTTCTTCAGATAGAAGTTGCCATTCGACTTCTTGCGTCGTCACTTCATCGATACTAACGACTTCAAATGGATTATCGTATTGAAACCGAAGGGCCACATCGGATGCAAATTTCCCCATTCGTGTTAAGTCAATTTCGGTTTCATTCGATATGTGGCGAACCATAGCTTGTGGCACAATCAGTAGCATATCTTCATCGGAGTCTTTCGCTTTTAAACGAATCAAGTGATTCGGGCCTTCAATCATCAGAGCACGGGATGTCACATCCTGAAGTTCTATCAGCTGCACAGACGTTTTCCATCCACGTTTTTCAAAACCTTGTTCCATGACTGGAATTTGATTTTGAATGCGCTGTTCGAACCGACGGAGCATTTCATCGGAACCTTCATCCGGAATCATCGTTAATAATTTCTTGACCTCATCATTCGAGAGGGATCCAAACTTATTCATTGCTATTACTCCTCCTGCTCTAATATTTGTATCGCCCTTTTTCCACGGTGAGTCCCCATTTGTGCACTGTACATCTTCTTTTGATCGACGTAGACTTCAATCGGTTCATCATAAGCCGTTGAGAGTCTGAGCACATCGCCTTGTTGAAGTGTTAAAAAGTCTCGCACGTCTAAGTCGCAATGACCAAGGACAGCCCGTACTTCAAGTTCTGTCTGTTGGATTCCTGATTCCACCATTTTGCGAACCTGAACAGATTCCTCATCTTCTTTTCTCGCTATCTTTTCAGAAGCTGTCAGGCGGGGCACGATGGATTCCATTGCGCTATTTGGCACGACCAATTCGAACAATCCGGAAGTACTCATCAACTGAACTTCCGTGTCGAGTACGACCACTTTCTCACGTACGTGTAGGGGGAAATTATAATCTTGAGCAAGTTCAATTCGATGTAACTTCGTATCGACTGGAAGAATGGCAGATAACGATTCCGCATATAATGCTAACCATTCGTCGGCTAGTTGCTTTAGCAACACTTTGTCGATTTCCGTTAACTCTTTCTCATCCGTTTCACCAAGATCCCCACCAAGCAAACGTTCAATGCAGGAGTGAATCAATTTATTCGAAATGATGAGTTGAAAATCACCGCGTAACGGTGGAAAGGAACAAATGACGACCACTGTTAACGGATCGGTACTTAGGCTTAATTCTTCATAGGTCATCTGACGAATGGAACTCGGAGCAGCTGTTGTAAACTTATCGAGTTTTCCAGTCAGCTGATTCCCGATCAGACGCGATACTTTTTCGTTGACACGCAAAAACGACCGGACATGAAGTTGTGATAATTTACTAGCGCGTCTAAAATCATAGCTCGCTGCATCGGAACGCGGCACCATGGTCAAGCCCCTTTCTATAGATCCGTACGATTTAATTTGGGAAGCGTGTGAAGAAGTGTCAACTCTTGATAAAATGCAGTCACGAGTTTCGACACGTCTGCAGCAGATTCCAAGACGTGGAGTGTCCGTCCGGAAGTAAGAGTGATATACGTATCCGGCGTCTCCTCAATGCGCTCAATGTAGAGGGCATTAATGGTTACTTTGTTTCGATTTAATTTAGTCAGTATAATCATCGTTATGAGCTCCTAAGCTTATCGTTTCAGGTTCACAAGCTCTTGTAAGATTTCATCAGATGTTGAAATGATTTTTGAGTTCGCTTGGAATCCGCGTTGTGCAATGATCATTTCCGTGAATTCTTCTGTTAACTCGACGTTTGACATTTCAAGCATTCCGGATTGGATTTGCGTGTCGTTTGATTCTGGTGTAGTGTATAAAATTCCCCCAGGACCAGCAGCATCCGTCATTTCATAGAGAGAGCCACCTGATTTACGTAACCCCGACGGATTTGGCGGTGCGAAAATTGCAATTTGAACCACATCGTTATTTGGATATTTCAGAATTTCTTCTGAACCGTCTGCTTTATTTTTGACTTTAATTGTCCCGTTACTCTCAATTGCAAATGAATCAAAAGCAGTTGGATTAATTTGAATTTCATTCCCTTTTGTATCTAACAAATGATGACCTTGCGGTGTTTTCAAATAACCAATTTTATCAACAACAAGATTACCTGTTCTAGTCAAATATTCTTTTCTAGGTGCTGTGACCGGAAGAGGAAGACCATCAGCGCTAACATTCGAATCTTTTACAACAAAGAACCCTTTCCCCATGATAGCAAGGTCCGTTCCTACACCCGTCATCATCCCCGAACCAGGGTTATGATTTTGTTGAATACTTGCAGCCGATGACCCTAGACCGACCTGCGCTGGGTTGACGCCAACGCTTGAAACCGTTTGACTGAGCATATCTTGGAAGACAACCGAGCCTTTTTTAAATCCAACAGTGTTAACATTGGCGATGTTATTCCCGATAACATCTAACTTTGTTTGAAACCCTTTCATACCTGAAACTCCTGAGTACATTGAACGTAACATGTGTCATTTCCCCTTTATTGGTTAGTTTCCGTGGCAGGTGCACTTTCAAGCAGATAAACCGTGTCTAAGGCAATGCGCTGATCCGAATTTTGAAGTTGGGCAAAGTATTTCCCTTCTTCTTGAATAATCGATTGAATGATTCCACTCTCTGTGGTGTCTGTGTCAGGGACTTTCCAGGAAATTTGCTTCCCGATCATCTCCGCATAATCTGCCATGGATTTCCCGTTCATCCGTTCTGTATAGGATGTCATGGTTTTATTTAACGAAGTTAACTGCTCAAGACTTGTAAACTGAGCCATCTGGGCAATAAAGTCTGCATCTTTCATCGGCTCAAGTGGATTTTGATTTCTCAGCTGAGCAATGAGAATTTTCATAAATGCATCTTGTCCAAGTCCACGACTAGCCTCTTCTTTTTTGTTCACTGTTGCTGACTGTGTAGCAGCTGAAGTAGTTGATGTAATCTCCATTCTCATGCCTCCTAAACGCTGTAATCCACTGCTCGAGACGTGTCTTCATCATGAATCTCTATCTCTTCGTTTACTTCATCTGACCAATCCAGTTGATTGTCTTTGTTAGAAGTGTTTTGCTCTGTACCTGGTTGATAGTTTGGTCGCTCACGTTCAAAGTCTTCTTCACCAAACAACTCTATATCCAGTTGGTCTACTTGAATCCCTTGATCCTGTAAAGACTGACGAAGTTGTGGCAACTGCATCTCTAAAATGTCTTTAGTAATTGTAGAAGAGGCCGTGAGCTGTGCATGCATCTTCCCGTCTTGCATCGAAACGACAATATCAATGTGCCCTAAATTTTCTGGGAATACTTGAATCCGGAGCGTCTGACCCCCATCACCAATTGCTTGTCTCAGTGGCACTGCCATATTCCTCGCAAACTCAAATCGGAACTTCTCAAATTCCGGCTTCGTCACATCCAAACTCTCTACACTGTCCTGCTGAAATTCATTAGGTAGTTCAGGTGCTTGAAGTGGAACTATCACTTGTGGTTCAGCTGGTATTGGTGATTTGAGAACAGGGCTTGTTTCAGCTTTCAAAACAGGACTTAAATCACTTTCAAGAATAGGGTTGGTTTCTGAATCGAGAAGGGTTGTTGTTTCTTCATTCAGAACAGGGCTCGAATCTGTTTGTAGAACAGGGTTCACATCACTTTCGAGACCTGTGCTAGAATCTACTTTTAGAACAGGGTTCACATCACTTTCGAGAACAGGGCTCGAATCTACTTTTAGAACAGCGCTCATTCCGGTTTCAAGAACAGGGCTTAAATTACTTTGAAGAACAGGTCTGCCCTCTCCTCCTTTATTCACCGACCATTTTGCTAAACTTTCGAGTTGCTTTGTCGATAGTATAGGAGTAGATGTTGAGATGAATTTTCTTCCGTCTCCCCCCTCAAAATGCGTTCGTATAGCGAATAAGGGGATAGATGCGGAACTTTGTTGAGAGTCTAGACTTTCGCTCAATGTGTCGGATTTGTCTTGATTCATATGAACTTCAGCATTTTCTTGCTGTTCAGAACTCATGTTCAAGGTTTCTTCCACTGGCGCTGTGGGTATAGAACTCATAGTTTCTACAAAATCCGTTCGTATAGTTTCGGCCGTTTCAACCGTCTCTTCTTCGAGAGGAACCTGGTTGGCTTTTGTCTCTGTGAAAGATTCACTAGATGGCACGGTTGAACTTTGCATACCTGTTAACAAACTTTGAAACAATCCCGGGGTGTATGACGGCTTTGTATGTACTGTAGTTTCGGCTTTGTCACCTGTTAATTCTGCGAATAATAAACTAGCTTTTGAGAGTTGAATAAGAATCACCTCCTAACGTGGTATCGGTTGTGCATAACGAAGAGTACTGGTTTCGTCAGCAACTTTTTGTTCTAGCTTTGTTGCTTCATGAAGGAATGTGGTTTTTGCCGTTTCCTTTAAGCGGTCCCACTTCTTTTGTTCAATCGAGGTTTCCATCAGTTGCCTTTCGACTTTGGACATTTTCTGATTAAGGAAGAATTGGGCCCGTTCACTCGATTGGATCTGTTCGCCTACATAGTCTTCGATATACATATAGTTTTTCAAATCGGCTACCCGTATCCCTTGTTGTTGTTCAAGTAACTTCTTTTCTTCGAGCTCATTCAAGTGGTGAAGCCACTTTAATTTTTCTTGTTCCGATTGTTCAATGGACTGTTTAACCTGGGACACTTCTGTCTGTACAGCTTTTTGTTCCATTTCTTTCACATCTAAGATGCGTTGATATTTGTAGTGAAACGTCATGTCGTCTTCCCTCCAAATTCACGGATCAACTGATCAACAGTATGTTCAAAAGCATTCGGTTCTTCTCTTTCTTGTACGATGAACTGCCGGATTAACGGATACAGGTTGACTGCTTCATCCAGTTCTGGTTGGCCACCCGGTTTATAGGCACCAATGGCGAGCAAATCTTCTGCTTCTTGGTAAGTTGCGAGCATTCGTTTAAACTTCCGGGCCGCTTCTCTATGTTCAAGCGTGACCAAATCGTCCATCAAACGGCTAACACTAGCTGTGATATCGATAGCTGGAAATAATCCTTTTTGTGCAATTTTCCGACTTAAGATGATATGACCATCTAAGATTCCACGCACCGCATCCGAAATCGGTTCATTAAAATCATCCCCGTCAACTAAGACCGTATAGATAGCTGTTATGCTTCCTTTCGCGGATGTACCAGACCTTTCGAGAAGCTGCGGAAGTTTCGTAAAAACACTTGGTGTGTACCCTTTTGTCGTTGGTGGTTCACCAATAGCGAGTCCAAGTTCCCGTTGTGCCATTGCAAATCGCGTAACAGAGTCCATCAGAAGCAGCACTTGATTGCCTTGCTCCCGGAAGTATTCGGCAACAGCAGTAGCCGTCATCGCTCCTTTAATACGTTGCAGTGGTGACTGATCGGAAGTCACTGCAACGACAACGGATTTCTTTCTCGTTTCATCACTCAGATCTCGCTCAATGAACTCGCGCACTTCTCTTCCACGTTCCCCAATAAGAGCAATCACAATGATGTCAGCTTCTGTTTGACGAGCAATCATTCCAAGAAGTGTGCTTTTTCCAACACCACTACCTGCGAAGAGGCCAATCCTTTGACCTTTTCCGACGGTTAGTAGCCCGTCGATAGCCTTCACACCCAGTTCAAGCGGTTCAGTTATACGTGGCCTTGTTAAAGGGCTAGGTGGTGCTTGCTCTGTTTTCATGTTAACTAGACCGGACGGCAGCTTTGTCGCATCTATCGGACGACCAAATCCGTCAATAAATGAACCAAGTAATGCTTGTCCGACCTTGATTTGCAACGAACGTTGTGTTGCTACGACGAGACATCCTGGTCCGATTTGCGACAAATCACCAAATGGCATGAGCATTAACCGGCTTTCCCGAAACCCCACAACTTCCGCTTCAATAGGTGTTGCGAATTCGCTCGGATAGATCAAGCAAATCTCCCCAATTGTTGCATGCGGCCCAAGAGATTCTACTGTGAGACCGATGACTTGCGTCACCTTGCCATGTTTTCTGACAGGCTGGACAGCTTTGATTTCATCCAAATACAAATCAAGATTCGGCTTGTTCATCGGTATGCTCCTCAACTAGCGACATCAAATGACCTTTAATTGCGGCTAACTGACTATCGAGACGGGCATCATACCTGCTCGCTTGGGTATGAATCAACACATCACCAGGAACAAGTTCTTTTACGGGCATGATGACGAGTGGTGTAAATGGTGGCAACAAGCTTTCAAGTTCCTCTTTTCGTACATGAACATACTCATAGTCCGGAACAGATACTTGAAGCGTTACTTCTTGCGCATCTTCAACAAGCTTGATGTGTTGTTTGACGAGGTGCATGACCGCATCTGGTTGAACTTGAATGGCATCTGTCATGATTTTTCGAGCAATGGCAGTTGCTATTTCAATCAGTTCTTGTTCTGCTTGTAGCAAGTACCTACGCCTATCTTCTGTCGCTGATAAGACAATTGCATGAATCACATTTGTTTGCTCTTCTAACCAAGCTTCCGCTTCTGCTTCTGCCTTCTGCTTTCCTTCTTGGTAACCCAGTTCAACCGCCTGCACTTTTAATTCATCTGCTTGCTCACTCGCAAGCCGTGCATTTTCCTGTAAGTAATCGTGTCGTTCTTCTTCAAGTTGGACTCGGAGAAGTTGCAACTGATTGGCAAGCTCATCATGTTGTTGTCTTAGTTGTGTGATTTTATCAACTAGCAAAGGCTCTTCTTGTTCGTCCGCCGATTGGTGTACGGTAGTACGAACAATACGAGTTGGGATGGCTTTTGGAATCGCCGTTACTGCTGAAGCTTTGATCACATTACTCAATAATGTCATCCCCTTCGCCGTCTGGGCGTCTAATCATAATTTCACCATCTTGCTCAAGCTGGCGGACGATGTTGACGATGGTCGCTTGTGACTCTTCCACATCTTTCAGTTTGAGTGGGCCGGTTATTTCAAGTTCCTCTAGAATATTTTCAGCTCGACGTGTCGAAATACTCTTAAGAAGCAAGGCACGTAGTTCTTCGTCTGTTACTTTTAATGCACGAACCAGATCCTCGTCCGTAACGTCCTGCATGACGCGCTGTAAAGACCTTGCATCAAGAAGCGGTAAGTTCTCGAACACGAACATCTTTTTGCGAATCTTCGCGACAAGTAACGGATCCGACTGTTCGAGATTCTCAAGAATTGACTTCTCTGTACTGCGCTCCACTTGATTTAGAAGGGTAACAATAGAATCGACACCATCATAGTCACTATACGTACCCGATGATGACGTAGAGAGCTTCGATTCGATAACCCGTTCGATTTCCTCTACGATCTCATACGAGGGCGGAGTTAATAACGCAATTCGCTTCGCCACTTCGGAACGTTTTGGATCTTGCAATAACGATAAAATAGCAGAAGCTTTAA
Organism: Chryseomicrobium palamuruense; assembly: GCF_042649045.1. Classification (NCBI taxonomy): domain Bacteria; kingdom Bacillati; phylum Bacillota; class Bacilli; order Caryophanales; family Caryophanaceae; genus Chryseomicrobium; species Chryseomicrobium palamuruense. The sequence continues at coordinate 206,497 of NZ_JBHSEF010000022.1, forward strand.
TCGAATCGAGTTGTGATAAAACCACAGCAATTGTTTGTGGGTGCTCATCTTTTAATGCCACAAAGATACTCTGCGTATCGACACTACGAGCAAATTGGAATGGTTTAGGACGTGCTTTCGAAGTAATACGTAAAACTACTTCTTTTGCTTTTTCTGGTCCTAATGCTTTCTCGAGTACTTCTTGCGCGTAATCAATCCCGCCCTCGTTGATATAGTCTTGAGCCATCATCAATTCGTAGAATTCATCAATGACATTTTTCGTTTGACTGTTCTTCAAGTGTCGTACTTTTGCAATTTCAATCGATAACATATCGATTTCCGCTTCACTTAGATGCTTAAAAATCTCTGCAGAGGAATCCGGACCAAGCCCGACCATTAAGATGGCTGCTTTTTGAATTCCTCGTAGAGGCGGTGTAGTAGTGGCAATGGCTGTCATCGAATCCCTCCTTTACTTATCTGTCATCCATGAACGTAATAATTTCGCAAAATCGTCTGGCTGATTCTTGGCCAGATTTTCAATGACGTCACGTTTTGGATTGGTTTTCATTTCAACGGCAAATTCTTCTGCTTCTTTTTCAGCTATCTGAACGAGAGCCTCTTGTTCCATCGTATCGTAGAACTCTTCTTCTTTCTGTTTGCGCATGCGTGCAATGATGATAAATGCCACGATGACAAGTGCAAGTAGTGCAGCTCCAGCAATTATGTAGAAATATGGATTGCTTAATAAACGATCGATTGAAAGAGGTTCTTCTTCAGCAACCAAGCCTTGTTTCCCTAAGAACTCGGTTGCAAATACCGTCACTCTGTCATCCACAATCAATTCATCTTCTGGCATATCATTCAAACTTAGTGACGCTAATACGATATTGGATACAAGTGAACGAATTTCGTTCATGAGTTCAGGTGAAAGACTTGTTGCATCACCTGGAACCGGGGGTTCAATCCCTACGTTGACGGTTAAATCATCAATGATGTATGGGTTCTTTTCAATCTGGCGCTGGATTCGGTTGATCTCACGGTTGATCCGCTCTTCTGTTCGTTCAGAATCACTCGTGGATGATCCACCCACACCTGGGAAGTTTGGAATTTCAGATTCATCCGTTCCTGTAGCGTCTTCTTCTCCCCCATTTTCACCGGTATACGATTCCACAATTCGCTCGACACTAATATCAAGGCCTTGATTGGTTTCTTCAATCGGTGCTTCCACTAAATTTTCTTCACGTTTTTCCGTTGTGAAATCGACACTTGCTGTGACAGAGACAATGACTTTGTCTTGTCCTACTAGCATGCCCAACATTTGTTGGATTTCACGCTGAATATCCGTTTCTATACCTTTTTTGACTTCACGTTGTTGTTGGTAAATCGAAAGTGTGGTGTCCGCTTGTCCTTCACTTTGCGCCTCATATACTTGACCGTTTTGGTCCATGATGACAATCTCTTCCGGCGGAAGGTTTGGCACACTCTTACTGATCAAGTGATACAAGCCGTTTACTTGTGCCTGCTCAAGGTAAAATCCCGGATTACTGCGAAGAACAACTGAAGCACTTGCCGTTTTTGTATCTTCACTGATCCAGATAGACTCTTTCGGAAGAGTGATCATGACATTAGCATTCTGTACACCTTCAATTTGACGAATCAAGTTGGAGATTTCGGTTTGCATCGCGTCACGTTCGACGACATCGAAATGTCGATCGGTCATTCCCATCCCCATATTTTCACTGAAGATGTTGTAGCTGACGCTCCCGTTTCGTGGAATTCCTTCTGCAGCAAGTGCCAACTTCAGTTCGTTGACCTCTTCTCGCGGTACGCTTAGTGAGGTCCCGTCTGGTGCCACCTCTACTGCAATTCCTCGCTCTTCAATCGCCGCTTTCACTTCTCCTGCTTCTGCTGGTGTCAAATCGTTGTATAAAACAGCCATTGGCGTACGTGTCAGAAAGAACACCACAAGCCATAAAAGAAGAAGTGTCGCGAAGAAACTTCCTCCCGCAATGAGTTTCGTTTTGCGTGGAGTTGACTTCCAAGTATCCATTGTCTTTATTCGAATTTGATTAAATTGTTCCTTCATCTACGTTCCACGCCCATTCATTACCTAGACTTGCATTCGCATGACTTCTTGATAAGCTTCAATCATTTTGTTCCGGACTTGCATGGTGAGTTCGAGTGACAGACTTGCTTTTTGTGCAGCTACCATCACTTGATGCACGTCTTCGACTTGTCCTGTGACGAGTCCTGTTGTGAGTTGATCTGACGCTTTTTGTGCGTGATCTACTTTTTGAATCGACTGAGATAAGAACTGTTGAAAATCAGCACCTGCCACTTTAGGTTCTATAGGCTTTATAAATTCAGGCTGCAAAAAATTTGCTGCCACTCCTTGCAACGGATTCATTTACGTTCCTCCTTATTTGCCAATCTCGAGCGCTTTCATAAACATACTTTTCGATGCATTAAATGCGGTCACGTTCGCTTCATACGAACGAGTCGCTGACATAAGGTCAACCATTTCTTTTAGTGGATCGACGTTTGGCATTTGAATGTACCCATTCTCATCCGCATCTGGATGTTCCGGGTCAAAAATCTGCTGAAACGGTGTTTGGTCCCCTTTAATCCGGTCCACTGTGACACCGGCAAAAGGAGACTTTTGTCCATTCATTGCAGTTGTTAATTGTTGTTGAAAACTTCCCAGCTCTACGACTTTACGCCTGTAGGGAATCCATTCCCCATTTTCTAGTGAACCACGAGTGGTTTCTGCATTCGCAATATTTGAAGAAACGACATCCATACGCAGGCGATTGACGGTAAGACCTGAAGCACTAATATTCATTCCGTTAAACAAAGACATGTCGATTACTTCCCTTCGTTAATGACTGAGCGAAGACTGTTGAATTTCCCGCTAATACGTTCGGTCATCGCGTTATACCACAATTGATTTTTCGCCAACTCTGACATTTCAAGATCCATATCCACATTATTTCCATTCGGTTGTCTCTGTGTTGACGACAATGTGTGGGTACGAATGTTGGGGGTATTGGATTCTCCCGTAAACGAAAGATGTTTGGCATTTGTTTTATAACTTTGCAAAGGAGCAAATGACAACCTCTGATCAAGTTCTGCTTGAAAGGAAACTCTCGTTGCTTTGTAATTAGGTGTATCGACATTGGCTATATTGGCAGCATGTGCTTTTTGTTTCATAGCCGCTGCTTGTAATCCGGTTTCTAACTGACCTATGGTCGATGAAAAAAGGTCCAAGAAATACCCATCCTTTCTGAAAACATCGAATAAAATTGTATTTTGTCAAAATCTTGTTGTCGAAATTTAATGGTTTTGTAACAATATAAAGAGAATAGTAACACATGATTTATGAAAATAGATTAGGTATTTAGAATTATTTTTTGAAAAAATAAGAAATTATTCCTACTTTAATCCTGTTTATTATGCTAATATTTAGGGAAGATAAGTATGTTTTTCTGAGAAAGGAAGAGTATGGTATGTTTCGAGGTCTTCATGCGGCCACATCGGGGATGATGGCTTATAATCGTCAACAACAGGTGTTAACGAATAACTTGTCGAATGCTGTCACACCAGGCTACAAGAGTGATACTACAGCATTTCGCTCATTTCCTCAACAATTAATTGAAAAATTAGGCAATGGAAATTTAAATGGCCTTTCCGGATCCCTTGCCGGAACGATGAGTGTCGGTACCTATGCACAAGAAGCCATTCCAAACTTTTCGCAAGGAATTTTGAAGGAAACAAAGAATTCAACAGACTTTGCCCTTCAAAGTAGCTTCTTACCCTTAGACCCAGCGACTAATCAAAAAGGCGCACTTGTTTTTGCTGTTGAAACCGTGAATGGCGATATTCGCTATACTCAAAATGGGCAACTTCAAGTAAATCAAGAAGGATTTCTAGTAACTGCTCAAGGTGAACAAGTACTTAATTCCAATCAACAACCAATTCGTCTTAATTCTATGGACTTTCAAGTAGATGGGCGCGGAAGATTGACGGTAGCAGGTGAACCTGGTCCTACCTTATGGATCGGATATACATCAGATCCAAAATCACTTGTGAAAGAAGGTTCTGGTTTACTTCGTTATGAAGGTGAGGAAGCTAATTCACCACAACTTGCTGCGAATGCCCCTCTAATTAACGCGGCAGATACTTTACTGATGCAAGGATTTCTAGAACAATCGAATGTAGACTTGTCAAAAGTCATGACAGATATGCTCCGCACATACCGCGGATTTGAATCGAACCAGAAAGTACTACAGGCATATGATCAAAGTATGCAAAAAGCAGTGACAGAAATCGGCCGAGTGTAGGAGGAAACTAGATGATTCAATTGAATTCGGCTGCATCCTCTCTTAAGCAGCTCCAATATAAGATGGACACGATTGCACATAACTTATCCAATATGGATACAACAGCATACAAACGACAAGATGTATTATTCAGTGACGCACTCAATAATGCAATGACGATGCAAGCCGGGCGGTACGAAGCAGGACGTCAAACACCGAATGGGATTCGAGTAGGGAACGGTGTTATCAATTCTGGTAAAGCGACGCTCAATGAACAAGGAAGTATTAAGACGACGAATCGTTCGTATGACATCGCCCTTATGGAAAAGTCGATTTACTTTACGGTGCAAGCTGGTGGGGAATCCTATTTTACCCGAAGTGGGAACTTAGACATTTATTATGACCAAACAACCGATCGAAATTATCTTCAATCTTCTGGTGGGGCCCGAGTTCTTGATGTGACTGGACAACCCATTCAGTTTGATAACGACTTTTCTTCCCTAGAAATTACGGATCAAGGGATTGTGATTGGTCGTTTTAAAAATCCTGCTAAACCAGCAGTAGCATACAGCCTTGATTTAACTCGTATCGACCGCCCCTCTACACTCGTAGAAAGTGGAAACTCTCGATATCAATTTGTTGGAAATCAAGCAGCGATGATTGGTGAAGGAAGTTATGAACAATTGATTGGCGGTCAACGTTCGAATCTTGTTTTGCAAGGGGCAATTGAGCAATCAAATGTAGACTTGACTTCAGAAACAGCAGAAATGATTGCGACTCAACGTCTCATTCAGTCTACAAGTCGGGCCCTTTCATTTGCGGATGACATGCGCGGCTTGATTAATACGATTAATAGATAAACCTAGGCTATCTTTCTCATTGGAGGAAGATAGCATTTTTGTATACTAAGTTTTGTACTAATTCATATTTGGGAAGTAATTTAGGTGAGGTGAAGTGGGTGGGTCCATTCTGTTACTTTGACAGGTCCATTTAGAGGGTTTACCCGGTCCATTTGAAGTACTCAACCTATCCATTTACCAAGATTCTCTACAAAACCATAAGATATTGACGATTTTTTAATAATCATAGTGAATGCCAATCCCAAGCTTATACAACAAAAAAACCACCCTTCCCTAAAGGGAAAGGCAGCATTGTAATTTTTTAGTTAATTTATCGTAAATAATCTACGAGTGATGTGGTGTAAAGTTTGCTTGTTGCAGCTAGGCTGGCTTGGTAGACAGCTTCTTCGCTTTTTAATTTGGTTAAGACTTCGGCGAAATCTATATCTTCGACTTTCGAAAGAAGAGCTTTTTGTTCAATCTTTGAGTCTTCCATTCGATTTTGAATAGAGTCGAGGCGGTTCTTTCGAGCGCCTGTTAATGCTAGGGCATCAGCTACACGATCACTTGACTCTTTGATAGCCCCTAAATCAACATGCTCATTGTTATCGAGTGCTGTTTTCATAGTGCTGAGCATATCGAATAATTCATTGTTCGGTCCAAACACTGTTTCGGCAGGAATACTCACTTCGACTGCCGTACCTCGTGCAGCTAAAATATGTTTTGCAGGTGATGTTTCTTGACCAGGTGCCAGCCCAGTTGCAGCTGAGCCAGTAAATAAAAATTCACCTTGAATGGAGTGACTCGCTATGGACTTCAATTCCTCCGTCAATTCTCCAAGTTCTTTATTAAGCAAATCGCGTTCTCCATTGAATAGGACATCGGAGTTTGCTTGGATTCCAAGTTCATTGATTCGTTGAAGAATCGATGACATATTTTGTAGTTTGGAATCGAGTTCATCCATGAACAAGACACCTTTATCTTGGTTGGCCTTGAACTGTTCCATTTCTGCAAGCTGACCGTGTAGTTTCATCGCATCGACTGCAGCTTGAGGAGAATCGGAAGCTCTGACAACTTTTTTACCAGATGCGGCTTGCTCATAAGTCTCTGCCATACGCGATGCGTTTTGTTGCATGCGGTTGATTGTTTGATTATGTAACATTTGATGACTGATTCGCATGAGATTCGCCTCCTTAACGTGCACCTAAGCGGTTAATTAATGTATCAAGTAATTGGTCGGTTGTTGAAACCATTCGAGCTGCTGCATTGTATGCATGTTGGAACTTGATTAAGTTGGACATCTCTTCGTCAAGGGAAACCCCCATGACTGATTGTCGGTCATTGTTGATGCCAGTAGTTGCAAGCTCTGCTGTCTGATGTGCACGGTAGACACCATTGGCTTTGGTCCCTAAATTCGCAACTGTTGATTGCCATTTAGATTGAATCGCGTATTTTTCAGATTCAACAGTAGTAGGTTCCGTCAACGCCTTTGATGTAGACACGGTAATTGTATCTAAATCAAAACTTATAGCATCTCCAACGAACAGTTGGCTATTATCATTAGCTATGCCATTCGATTCGATAAAGCTTTTCACTGTATCTTGAAACTCTGCTCGGTAATTAGCGACATCGTCTTGGCTTTTCACAAGTCCTGCAAGTTCACCAGATACGATGTCTGTACCATCCACAATAGGTGTGATATCGTCTCTGCCATTCACTAAAATAGTTGGCGTAGCAGATGCATCCGCAGTCTTTAACGAAATCTGTACCATGCCACTATTCGTTCGAACAACGTCAATCCCAACTTTCTTAGAAAGCTGATCAATGAGTCGATCCCGCTGATCCATCGCATCGTTGTCTTTTCCGCTCGATCGTTGAATCACTTCATTCAGGTCGCGAATTCCCTGCAACAATTGATTGGTTTCCGTAACTGCAAAATCCACTTTCGATTGTAAGTCCATTTCAACTTGAGCAAACTGTTTGTCCATTGTTTGAGCTGTTGTCAAAAAGGACTTTGCACGTTCTTGAAGAATTTTTTTTGCACCAGCATCCGTAGGATTATTCGCAACATTTTGCCATGCGTTCCATACATCTTGCATGGATTGTGGGAGTGTCCCTTCGCCTGCCGTTTTCACGATAGACTCTAACTCTTTCATCGTACGTGCCTGTGCTTCAAGGCTTCCTGTATTGGAGTTCTGTGTCCAGAACTTACCGTCTAAGAAATGATCACGTAAACGCACAATGGCATCTGTCAGCAAGCCTGTGCCAAGTTGACCAGGAGTGGAACTCGAAGTGAACACGGACTGAGGGGTTGTCGCAGATGCAGAAACATTTTGTCTGGAGTACCCAGGCGTTGCGGCGTTTGTCATGTTGTGACCGGTTGTATTGATTTGGTTCTGGGCTGTTGTAATTCCGCGTCGTCCTACCTCTAAACCATGAAATGTCGACATCTGGATGCCTCCTTTTTACGCTTTACTGTCAAATGCCATTGATTTTGCTGACTTTGACTCATTTGATTTTGAATAGTTTGGGTTTTGATGATCGCCTGTTAAATGGGAGATCATTTGAGTGGTAAATTGCAGTGCATCTTTTAATAATTGTTCATTTAATGCAAGTTGTTGTTTCAATTCATCTTGTAGTTGTTGACTTTTTAGAAGGAGATCCTCGGAAACACTCGAAATTCCTTCTTTCTCAAGTTGACTAATTTGTTTCAAAATTAGTACTTCTTGTTTATTTAATTCATTTATTCTATCTACATGACGCGAGATAATACTTTGTTCTTTTCGTTTGGCTAAATCAAGTAGTTGTTGTTGAGAGGAGATTAATCGTTCTGCTGGATGACTCATTTCGCAGAACCTCCCAACCAGAAGTTTGTCATATCATCAGCGAGTTTTTTGCTATTCACCTGATACGTACCTTCTTCAACTTGTAACTTAATTTCAGCCACACGTTCTTGTCGTGCACGTTCTTTCGCTGTCTGCTGATACAATTCCTGTGCGCGGTTCGAGATTTGAACATGGTCTTCACTCGACACCGGTGTAGACGGGATTGATTTTTCAATTTTGGCTGTCTTCTGGTAAGAGTGTAAATACGGCGAGTTGCCTGTTTTGTCCACATTCATTTCTATCACCACCTTATCTATATTATCGGTTTGTTTTGTCATTTGTTTAGAGTATCTATTGTACTTTAAATTCAGTTACCATAACACGTGAAACTGGATAATCAGGCACAATATCCTGCACTGCTTGTTTCATGGTGTCTTCAAGTAACTTTAATCCTTCCGGACCACTTACTTGATTACGATTCAAACTGGTCATCGTGGTAATGATTGCTGCACGAACTTCTGGTAAGTAATGATCGAGATGTTCTCGCCCTTTTACTTCTTCCATTTCAATCGCAAATTGGATAACTGCGAATTCATTCGAGGCTAAGTTTGTTGTTACCGTGTCAGTAGTTAACCGTTTCAAACCTATTTCCTCAACTTGCTTCTCTTCTTGCGCTTTCACACGGTAATCTGTATAAAATCCATACCCGAAATACCCAATTGCCAAAACGAGAAGAGTGGCGACGATCGTAATGAGTATCTTCTTCATTTGTTTCACTCCTCTAACCCCTCCTCAGCAATTCGAGAAATCAAGATTTCCACACGACGGTTCTCACTTTTCCCTTCAGCTGTATCGTTTGATGCAATCGGACGGTATTCTCCGTAACCGGTCGCACTAAATTTACGTGGATCCAATTCTTCATTCTCTAGAATGATTTTCATAAAGTTGATGGCACGCGCTGAACTAAGTTCCCAGTTCGATGCGAATTTTTCAGGATTAGTTGGTACATTATCTGTATGTCCTTCGATAAAAATAGTACGTGGAATTTCCGTCTCAAACATTAAAGAAATCTCGCGTGCAAATTGTTCAGCCTGCTCACTCAAATCCGCACTTCCAGAAGAGAATAATGTGCCTTCTTTAATTTTGATGATGAGGCCTTTTTCGTCGAGTTCCGTTGTTAAGCGGGACTCTAAATTATTTTTTTCCTTATAATTAAGGAAGGCTTGTTGCATTTCTTCGAGTTCCTTTTGATCTCTTGCTGCAGTCCACGCCTGTTCCCCGTCTACTTCTATGTCTGAATCACCACCGGCACCTGGTTCCGTTTCAGATTCTGTTTCTTCCGTATCTTTCTCTTGATCAACTATAGAAGGAAGTTCAGAGTTGGTTCCATTGTCTTCGCTGTCTGTCGGAGAATTCGAATCTAGTATCCCTGTTCCTCCGTCCAACTCTGCAGCGAAAGAATCAGCGACGGCTTGAAATTTCTGAGCATCAATCGAACTCGCAGCAAAAAGAACAATAAATAGAGCGAGTAAGAGCGTCAGAATATCGGCATAAGGAATCAACCACGATTCGTCAATATGTTCATCATGTTTTTTCTTACGCTTCAACGGACTCACCTGCTTTTCCTTTTGCCTTCCCTTTTTTGCCCACGGCTTCTAAATTACGCTCTTTTGACGGTAGATACGTCTTCAGCTTTTCTTCAACGACACGTGCAGGTAATCCCTCTTGAACAGCAAGAATTCCTTCAATCATTATTTGTTTGATTTGTGCTTCCGCAGCTGATTTTTGTTTTAACTTGTTTGCAAATGGGTGCCACAGAACGTAGCCCGAGAAAATTCCGAATAGCGTCGCAATGAACGCAGCAGAAATCGATTTTCCAAGTAAGGCTACATCCTCTAAGTGACTAAGTGCAGCAACGAGACCGATAACTGCCCCAAGCACCCCTAGTGTCGGTGCATATGTACCTGCTTGACTAAAAATCTTTGCTCCAACCGTATGGCGTTCTTCCATTGCTGCAATATCTTCTTCAAGTAAGTTACGGATCATCTCTTGAGATTCGCCGTCAACAACCATTCGAAGACCCCGTTTCAAGAATTCATCATCTAAACGCTCAGAAGGTTCTTCAAGAGCAAGTAACCCTTCACGACGAGCGAGGACAGTCCACTCTGAAAACAATGGAATCAAGTCACGAACTGTTAGTTCTTTTGATTCTTTAAAGATGACGCGGAAAAGTTGTGGCAATCGTTTGATCTCGCTCATTGGGAAAGCGATCATGATGGACGCTGCTGTTCCCGCAAAAATAATGACGAGGGCTGCACCGTTTAACAAGACAGTGGGACTTGATCCTTTTAAAATCAACCCACCAATAAGTACGACGAATGCAAATATAAATCCTATCCATGATGTACGGTCCATAGTTGACCCCTCTTTTCTATACGCTCACTGGAGCAGTTCCCTGCTTCATCATTTGTTTCCATGTGTCACGAAGCTCACGCACCATGTCTTCTGCAACTTGAAGAGCTTCTAAATTGTTTTGAATATTTGCTTTGACGAGTTGATCGTTAATAAATTCATAAAGAGCATCTAAGTCTTTTGAAAGTTCTACGTCCATGTCCAGTGTAATCCGGAACTGATTGATAATAGCTTGTGCTTTTGTTAAATTCGTATGCTTCGCTTCAATATTCTTTTCATCGAAAGCCTTCTTCGCAAGTTTCATAAATTTCAAACATCCATTGTAAAGCATTAAAGAAAGTTCTTGGGGAGATGCAGTCTGAACAGAATTGGTTTGATAGACTTGATACGCTTGATTCATGACAGTTCCTCCTATTTAATTCCGGGCATCGAAAAATGAGCCTTGTTCGTTTGCATTCACTTTATAGCCTTCTGAAGCACGTTGTTGGCTTCGTAGGTTTGACATTTTTTCGGCTGTTGCTGTGAAGAGTGCATTTATTTTTTTGCTTGCAGAAATATCGAGTTGCAGCAGTTGTTCTTTCTGGTCTTTTGAAAACTGATTCATATCTCGAGATTCTAAGTTATCAATCATGACTTGACGTTTATCAAGAAGTGATTGAAGAAACTCAATTGCCCCTAGAAAATTTTCATCCGTGAGGTGTGATTTCATGTCATCACAGTGTGCGTTAATCGTCTGGGTGAGCTCGATGATTGGGTCGAGCGTTAGGGTTGTCATTGTTTACATACCACCCATCATGTTCTGTTGAATCCATGAACTTTGTTGATTCATTTGGTTCATGGCTTTTTCCATGGCTGAAAACTGCTTCCAATAACGATCTTCAATACTAACCAAACGACTTTGCCAAGTCTTAATCTGAGTATCCATCTGCTTTAATCTCTGTGTCAATGTACTATTGTCATTTAATGCAGTTGGTGCACCTGCTTTATTACTTAACTTACGAATGCTATCATTCAATTCCGTATACACGCGCTCAGCTACACCTTGACCAGCTGTTTTCTTAGTAAATAACTGCATCACTTCATCTGGTTTTTCTGCTAATGCTTGACGTAGCTTGGCTTCGTCAATATTTAATTTACCACCTTCTCGAAAATTACCTGTTGTAATCCCAATAGCTGATAAGGTATTGAGACTTCCAGCTGGTAAGCCTTCTACCGGGTCAGCAAAAGCTCTTCTTAGATTTGTTAACGTCTCCCGTAGAATAGGGTCAGAACGTAAAAGTCCACTACGCGCCTTTTCATCCCACAGTTTAATTTCACTCTCTGATAGTTCTTTACGTTGATCATCTGTTAACGGAGGAAAATCTTTGTAGTGCTTTTCAACAACCTGCTTTTCAAATTTTTCAATCATTTCATTATAGGATTCGATTGCTTTTTTAATTGTTTGGAAAGGAGCTTCTGTGTCTGTACTTATCGACACTGTTGAATTTCCAATGCTTTTAAGTTCAATGTTCAACCCGTTAATAGTAGCTTTATTCTCTGTTAACCCTGTAACTGGAATTCCATCATAAAGGAAACTGCCATCAGTAGCTGCAGTAACATTAGCTCCACCTGATGTTGTCGAAACGTCCGTTCCAGCGCCCCCCATAAGACGTTGACCCAATGCAGTAGAATCAAACTTCATGGTAAAGTTTTGATTTTCGCCCATTCCTTTGGTGGAAATAAAGAATCGTGAGGTGGTCGCATCAAAGCCTGCTCTCAGTTCTGTCGTTGTTCCTGCTGTTGCAGTCTGAATTTTTGAGGCTACATCACTTAATTTATCCGTAGCAACTAGATTTATTTCGACTATTTCACCAGCGCTATCTTCAATAGTTACTTTTCCATCAATACCCAAAGGAGACGCACCAGTAGACGCACTGCCATCCCCTTCTACTAGAGAACTTGCACTGTGCATTTTTGCAGATGATGCAAGGGATTGTACGTCAATCGAATATGTTCCAGGAACTGTTGTACTTGTTGCTGTAGCAGTAGCAGCTCCTCCAGATATAGTCGCACTGTACGCATTAAATGAGCGGCTAAAACGTAAACTTTCAAATGCCGTACGGAAATTTGAAAGGGATAAATTGGACTCACGATAGGCTTGTTGCTGCCATTCTGTCCAAATTTTCTTTTGACTCAGCTTATCCATTGGTATTCGTTCAGCGGTCATCATTTCTTTGACCATGTAATCAATATCCATTCCTGATCCTAAACCAGTAATTCGCATTATCATTCACCTCACTTAGTAACGTTCATCTACGACAAGTCCTAATTTTTCCGCGACTGCAGCAAAATAGTCTAAAAACTTTCGACTTGGAATTTCACGGGCCACTTCATCCGTAATACTATCCACTACTTGAACATAATAATCATTTAATTTTTCATGATATTGAAACTTCAATGCTGTGGAATGTGGTTGAATCCATTGATTCATAGTTTCAACTTTATTTTGTGCTTCTTCTTGCGAAGGAATTGTTTTATTAGAAGGTAAATCTTGCTGTGGTTGCTGCTGTTGTGATTGTAATTCATTTGTAGGCGAGCCGACAGGTTCTTTGACAGGTTTGACCTCTGCGAATGTAATTCCCTGAATATCCATGGTTGCACTACTCCTTTTTATGATTCTTAAATGTACTATCGGCGTTTTCTAGGAAAATTGAAGGGGAATATGCAAAGAATAAATTATTTGTTGTTAATAATTCTTTTAAACCTTTAGGTTGACCATAAACTCAATAGTAAATCCTGAAAAATCTCTTCGCTTTTCCAAGGGGGCACCTTTAAGCCTCCTCCAGGTTCCTCAAAGCTTGCGCTTTACCTACCCATGCGAGGTCTCGAAGGCACACTGATTCTTCGGAAGTCTTCATGATTTTCTCAGATTTATTCTCTTCTGAAAAAGATTAAATAAGAGAAACTTTTATTTAGTATTTCAAAGCTTTTCAAATAAAAAGACCAAACTCTAGGAGTCTGATCAAATGAACGAGTTTAATTTTTTGTTAACTCCGGAGACCCAGTGATTGTTAAGACCTGTCGGATCGTTTGACGCCCCAACTGGAGCATACTTGTTTCCTATTTGAGTAATAGTTGTGAGACCTTGATTCAAATAGTTTCTACGCAGATTGCTTGCCATTGCTTCAATACTTTCTTGCATAGTTGCGTAAGTGCGCAAGCCGTTTAGTCCCATCATACCTGCAACATTATTTTTCTCACGAATGGCTTTGGAGGTTCCATTGCCGGTCTCGTGCATCGCAATGGATGCCAAAAAAAGTGGATTTAAATCAAATTTTTGTCCAGCCGCAATGAAGTCTTTCGCTGTGCCAGCTAGCTTCCCACCCAATTTCTGTTCTAACTGTAACAGAGAAGTTGCTTGGAAGGAAAGCTGAGACGTAGCGGTGTCTAGTCCAATAGAAGAATTCAATGTACTTACAATCGAGTTGTTCATTTCTGGTGCGACTGAACTCCAAAATTGAGGTTGCGGTCGAGATTCTGTTTGTAACGATACCCAATTCAAACTCTCGTTTGGATTCATAATCGAATTCAGCATCGATGAAAACAAAATTGATTGCGCTGAAGTGGTTGCACCCTTGCTCGAAAGTTCTTGTAATGGTTGTGAGATCGATTGCATCGTTGACAAGTAAAACCAATTTGAATCGATAATTGAAGACATATTGTTCACCTAATTTCCGAAGTGTTTCTTTTATGATACTAAGCATCTACTTATTTGCAAAGTCCTAATTCCTATTTTTTAACCAAAAGAAAGTAAGCCCGAATTCAAATAACGCATATTTTTCGAATGCACTTCCCGGTATGATCGTGGTATCACGAATGGG